>JAFTAG010000104.1 GCA_017458655.1 Ruminiclostridium sp.
CAATAGAATCCGGAAGATCCAATGCTGTATACAAATTTATATATATATTTACGTTTCTCTGCTTTCTTATTTCTGTGGCAGCGGGTATGTCCCTGCATGTTTACGCACAGCCGGAAACGGAGGTCGTAAAGGTCGGATATTACGAAAACGAAGTGTTTCAGGAAGGTGCCGGAGAAGGTCTTGTAAAGACCGGTTACGCTTACGAATACTACCGAAAGATATCTGAATATACAGGCTGGCGTTACGAGTATGTATATGGGGATTTCAACGAACTCTACGAAATGCTGCTTGACGGAAGGATAGATCTGCTTGCCGGTCTGGCAAAAACAGAGAGCCGCATAGGTCTGATCGGTTATCCTGACTCTCCTATGGGAAACGAGGTGTACAGCTTTGTCAAGCATTCCTCGGATACGGACATAACCGCTGTCCCGGGCACTTTGAACGGCAAGAAGATCGGAGCTCTTGACAGCGCGGTCGCAGTCGCGGCATCGGCATATCTTGACGAGCGCGGAATCAACGCCGAACTGATCACATATCCGAGCTATGATGCTCTTGTCGAAGCTTTCGGTGCCGGAGAAGTTAATGTTATAGCCGCGGAAAGCGACGGGACCTCGGGGCGCGACAATACCGAAGTGGTATGCTCTTTCGGTACGTCCGATTATTATCTTTGTGTAAGCCGCGACCGACCCGCACTTCTTGAGGAGCTCAATGCTGCGCAGGCGGAGCTTCTTGTCGACGAACCCAATTTTATCAATTCTCTCCGCGCGAAATACTACTCTGTAAGTGTTTCGAGCAGAGCTTTTTCGGCTGCGGAAAAGGAATGGCTTGCCGCGCACGATACGCTCAGGATCGGCTATCTTAACCATTATCTGCCGTACAGCGACACAGACTCTGACGGCAACGTTACCGGAATGGTAAAGGATATAATCCCGGGGATGCTCTCCGGTCTCGGTATTAAGAATCTCAATGTGCAGTACATAGGCTTTGACAGCTATGACGACATGGTAAACAGCATGGCCGTGAACCAGACGGATGCCGCGTTTCCTGTGGGCGGCGGTCTTTACTATTCGGAAATGGGCGGTATATATCAGAGCAACGCCGTATTATCCTCGACGACCGAGCTTATCTACAAAGACAGCTATCCCGAAGGTGACAGGGTCAGATTTGCGGTGAACGAAAACAACCGTATGCAGTATTACTACATAATGTCGCATTTCGACAACGCAGAGATCGAGTTTTATCCGTCGGTCGAAGCCTGTCTTTCGGCAGTTCTCTCCGGCAAGGCGGACTGCACAACGCTCAACGGGCTCCGCGCACATGAGATACTGCGCAACAACGCTTATCACAGTCTCTCGATGAAACTGATGTCGCGGACGGACGACCGCTGCTTCGGCGTTTTGATAGGCAATGACGGTCTTCTGAAGCTTCTCAACAGGGGCATAAACGTAATTGGCGGCGAATACGCGCAGAACATTGCAAACAAGTACACAGGCGGGTTATACTCATACACGTTTGTCGATGTGCTTCAGGACAATCTGGGACTTTTCGTGCTTATTGCCTTTGCCGTTATCGCTGTGATTATCACTTTTCTGGTGCGCGATTCCGTTCGCTCCAAAAACCAGGCGGCCGACAGGGAAAGAGCGAGGATTGCCCTTGAGGAAAAGAACCGTGAGCTCGCACAGGTAGCACAGGAAGCAAAGGACGCGAACAGAGCAAAGACCTACTTCCTTTCTACGATGTCCCACGATATACGCACTCCGATGAATTCGATACTCAGTATGAATGAAATGGTGCTGCGCGAATGCGACAACGAGGACATACTCGTCTATTCCGGACATATCCGTGCTTCGGGCATTATGCTGCTCGGGCTTATAAACGATATCCTTGATTTTTCCAAGATCGAGGCGGGAAAGCTCGACATAATCCCCGTTGATTACGAGGTGTCGTCGGTGCTAAACGACCTTGTGACCATGCTTGAGACCAAGGTCGAAGAAAAGGGGCTCGCACTTGTTCTTAACATCGACAAAAGTATGCCCAATCATCTCCGCGGAGATGAGATAAGAATAAAGCAGGCTGTAACGAATATCCTGACAAACGCAGTCAAATACACCCAGGAGGGCACGGTCACATTTACAGTGGGATACGACACGATCGAAAACGAGCCCGACAGTATAATGCTTAACATAAGCGTTGAGGATACAGGTATCGGAATTAAGGATGAAGACATAGAAAAGCTGTTCGCGGCGTTTGAACGCATTGACGAGGCAAACAACAGGAACATCGAAGGCACAGGGCTCGGCATAACCATAACGGACAGCCTTCTCAGGCTTATGGGAAGCTCGCTGAACGTAAAGAGCGAACTCGGAAAAGGCTCGGTATTCAGCTTTTCGCTGAAACAGACCGTTACAGACTCCGAGCCGGTCGGCGACTATGAAGAAGCGTTCAGGCATTCGATCGCGGGAATACAGAAATACCACGAAAAGTTTACCGCTCCGGACGCAAACGTTCTCGTCGTCGATGATACGCCCGTAAACCTGATAGTTTTCAAAAATCTGCTCAAACGCACAAAATTACAGATAGACACCGCTGACAGTGCCGACGAGTGCATAGATCGCGCTATGCGCTCAAAATATGACATCATCTTCCTCGACCACATGATGCCATATAAAGACGGCATCGAGGCGCTTAAAGAGCTCAGATCGCTCAGCGGCAACCCCAACATCGACACCCCCATGATATGCCTTACCGCGAACGCTGTTTCGGGAATGAAGGAGACATACATCGCTGCGGGATTTGATGACTATCTCACAAAGCCTATCGACCCCGACAGCCTTGAAAACACGATACTGTCTTATCTGCCGAAGGAAAAGATACAGTCTGCAGACGACACGGATACTGACGAAGACAAGGTGGAAATACCGGAGCTGCTGCTCAAAACGGACGGTATAGTTGTTTCGTCCGGACTTAAACACTGCGGGAATGCAAGAGCGTATATAGACGCTGTACGTACTTTCCTCGACACAGCCGAAAACAATATTGCGGACATTGAGCGCTATCGCCGTGAAAACGACACACGAAGCCTTACGGTAAAGATACACGCCCTTAAAAGCACGTCGAGGATAATAGGTGCGGAAGAGCTCGGTGCATTCGCCGAAATGCTCGAAAAAGCCGGAAACAATAACAATGTTGAAGTCTTAGAGAAGAATGTTGATAAACTGCTGTCAGACTACCGCAGACTTACGGAAGCGCTGGCACCGCTCGGACAGCCCGACACAGTTACGGACAAGCCGCCTATCTCCCGCGAAAAGCTGAAAGAAGCGTACAATGCGATACTTGAATTTTCCGAGGCGCTTGATTATGACAGTGTCGAGTATGTGATAAAAAGCCTTGACAGCCACAGCATACCCGATGATGAAGCCGAGCGCGTGAAGAAACTGAAAAAAGCCGCTCTCAACTACGACCACGAACTTATACCCGAAATTCTGAAGTAAAGAGGGGAACATCTGAATGAACATAAACGATGAAAACACACAGCTCTCGGGTCTTCTGCACGAGATCAAAGCGCCGATAGACGCGATACTCAGCTACGGCAGGCTCGTCGCGGAGTCGGAGGATCCCGTGATGAAGAACTACGCGCAGAAAATTACCGCGGCTGCCGAAAAAGTAACAGATGTCATAGACGGTTCGCTCGACAAGGCTGCCGAGTATGACGATACCCACGCAAGAAAACAGCGTACACTGTTCCCTGCTCCCGTATCCGGCCCCGAAAGCACTCCACTCATTCTGGTGGTTGACGACGACGAATTGATATGCGAGAGCGTCGCGGCTATGCTCGGGAAAATATACCGCACGGAAACGGCTCTGAGCGGTGACGAAGCGCTCGAAAAGCTTGCATCAATAAAACCGTCACTTATAATGCTCGATATGAATATGCCGGACATGGACGGATTCGATACCCTCGCCCGCATAAGACATTATCACGAGTTTTCCTCAATACCTGTGATATTCCTCACCGGCGACGAAGGCAGAGATGCGGAGATACGGTGTCTTCGCGCGGGAGCTTCGGATTTCGTCCGCAAGCCGCTCGCCTCACAGGTAATAGTTGAGAGAGTCCGCAGGATAATCGAGCTTGACAGGCTCCAGCATTTTCTCAGCAGCGAAGTGGCAGTTCAGACAAAGCGCTCCGCCAACCTTTCGATACAGGTGATGCTTGCGCTCGCACAGGCTGTTGACGCAAAAGATCATTATACAAACGGTCATTCGCAGAGAGTTGCGGCATATTCCGCCGAGATAGCCCGCCGTATGGGAAAGACACAGCATGAGCAGGACGATATCTACGCTATGGGTCTGCTGCACGATGTAGGCAAGATAGGCGTGAGCGAGGCGATAATAAACAAGACATCGAGACTCGACGACGATGAGTACACGCAGATAAAGAAGCACACCGAGATAGGACACAGAATATTAAAGATCATCACCGAGATACCCGGACTTGCCACGGGCGCTCGCTGGCACCACGAAAGATACGACGGGCGCGGATACCCCGACGGTCTCTGCGGTGAGAATATCCCCGAGGAAGCCCGCATAATATGTATAGCTGACTGCTATGACGCAATGACCTCGAACCGCTCGTATTCCAATGTCCGGGAACAGTCGGCAGTGCGCGCGGAGATGATCCGCTGCAAGGGCTCGCAGTTCGACCCTGTCATAACGGATATAATGATCGCGATGATAGACGACGACCCCGAATATAAGATGAGCGAACGCGCGGGTCATAACGCCGTTATCCCGTCGGATAATTCCGATACCGAGACTGTACGCCCTGTACGGGACACACCGAAGAATAATACCCGCGCCGTAACGCCCGGAGCACCGTTTATCCCCGATATAGCCGGACTTGATATGACTGCCGCGAGAAGAAACATTGCAGATGAAGAAATACTCGCGCTGACCGTAAAGCGGTTCTATGAACTTATGCCGATAAAGCTGCAGAAGCTGAAAGAAGCTTATGAAACTGCGGTTGCTGGCGTTGACATCTCCGCTTACCGTATCGGAGTACATTCGATGAAAAGCGGCTCCGCAACTATCGGGCTTATAGCTCTTTCCGAAATGGCACGCGCGCTTGAACTGCTGGCGAATGACAACGACCTCACAGGGATACGCGAGCTTCACGAGCCGTTTGTCAATGAATGGGAGCAGCTTTACACAAAGCTTGACGCGGCATATAAGCAGCAAGCCCCAAAAGCCGCCGCGTCGGAGAGACCGGACGGCACCGCTATGCTGCCTGAGCTGCTCGAAGCTCTACGCTCGTATATGAAGAATACGGATATAGAAGCCGCCGATGACACTATAAAGCTGACGGAAACTTATAAGTACAGCGAAAGCATACAGAATATGCTGAATGAACTTAAAACAGCCGTGCTCGCTTTTGAC
Source organism: Ruminiclostridium sp. (assembly GCA_017458655.1). Lineage (GTDB taxonomy): Bacteria > Bacillota > Clostridia > Oscillospirales > Ruminococcaceae > Ruminiclostridium_E. The sequence goes on from JAFTAG010000104.1 coordinate 5,434, forward strand.
GAGGACGCGGCATCGGAACTGATAAACAAGATGACCGAGGAGCTTACAAAATGAAGAAAATACTGCTTATAGGAAAAACAGACAGCTCATATACCGAGCTCGGAGACAAGCTTGCTACGCATTACTCCGTAAGATACGGCTCGTCCGGCGGTTTTGCCGCAGAAGCGCTTCTGAACAGCTTTGCACCGTCGCTGATAGTGATAAAAGCGTCGGACTCGGACAGTGAGATAACGAAGCTCGTCGGCGAGAAATACGGCAATATCCCCGTTATCGTGCTCGGTAGTCCCGAGGAAACGGCGGCAATGCCATGGATCCGTCCCGCGGCAATCTGCGATAACAGCGTACAGACTGCCTATGATGCCGTTTGTTCCGCAATGCCGTACGCCGATGAAAGCGGCGGGACGCTCACGGTAATGGTAATAGACGACGATGTAGCAATACTCCGTATGATGAAGACTGTTCTCGGCGACGAATTTGATATGGTGCTCGCGCCATCGGGAAGCAAGGCGCTGACCCTGCTTGAAAAGAAGCGTCCAGATGTCATACTGCTTGACTACGAAATGCCGGAAATGAACGGCCTGCAAACGCTTGAGGCGATACGCGGCAAAGCGGGTTTTTCGGACATCCCCGTGGTTTTTCTGACCGGGGCGAACACTCCCGAGATACTTGACAGCATTAATGCCGCCAAAACTGCGGGATATCTGATGAAACCCGCCGATGCGCCGGATATAAAAGCCGCAGTCAGGAAAGCTGCTATTAAACAGTAATAACAAACCGCCGTGATATCCTGTATCACGGCGGTCTTTCTTTAAAGCTGTGAATATTTCCATTTTCTGGTTGCAAAGAAATTATCGACGGCAGCGATAATATCCTCTTTGCTCATAGACTTCAGCAGATAGCCCTGCGGTTTCAGCCTCATAACGTCCATCACGCTCTTTTTGTCCGATTTTCCGGTAAGGAATATTATCGGTATCTGCGCGGAATTCGGCTCGCTTCGTATCATCTCCATTATCTGGGAGCCTGTCGTTATCGGCATATCATAGTCGAGAAGTATCAGATCGGGAGTGTGCGCCGCTATGTATGTGATAGCCTGCATACCCGATTTAACCGCGGTTATACGGTATTTCATAGAGAACCATTCCTGCATCAGCCGCAGGAACGTTACATCGTCGTCAACCAGCAGGATATGTCTGCCTTTTTTAAGTTCCTCGGTATTCTTTATCACAGCCAGCAGGTCGGCGGTGAGATCCTTTACGTCAAACGGTCTCGTATATTTGCGGCAGATGAGCCTTTTCGGTATTAGCTTGCGTATTTCCAAAAGCTCCTTCTCATAGCCTATGATACAGAGCTGTATATCTCCGTCATCGCAGATATCTTTAAGATATACAAGCACGTCGGGATAGCTCAGGATAGTGTCGCCGGCAAAAAGCAGTATGATATCCGTTTTTTCCTTCCTGGCACCTATTGCCGCTATCGAGGGTGTGACCGAGACGACCTCCGTACCGGAGCGGACGAGGTTATTTACCAGAGCGTCAGTCATAAACGCGGCTCCCTGGCTTATAAGCATGATCCTGCAAGACATTGTTGTTCGTCTCCTTAATCTAAGATATCGGGTATTGTGCGGGTTATCCGTACAGCTTCTGAAAATTTACAGCAAGTGCTTTGATATTATCGAAGCTGATGCGGAATATATGAAATATCCGTAAATGATAAGGCATCATTCGTCTTTGACAGTACCGAAAGCTTTTACCGCTTCATCGACAGTCATTTCCCCGTTTATGACCTTATAGGACAAAAGGCGCATCTGCACCACCGGGTCGTCAAGAAGTCCAAGATCCTCGTCGAATATTATATGATCCTGTGCGGTGTTCGCAAGCGGAGAATATATTGAATCGAGCGGCATATCATTGGTGACTGCCACAAGCCGCTTGTTGCGTGCAATGTTGTTGAGCTCGTTCGTGCTTATAAGAAAACGCATGAACTCGTTGGTCATTGCGAGATCGTCGCAGTTCTTGTTCACCGCAAATTCTACGGAACTCAGATCAAGGAAATACGCTCCCTTTTCACATATCGGGATATTATAGAATTTGTATGAGAACGGGCTGGCGGTGAACGCTTCGGACTGTTTTTCCCTCTTTCGTGTACCCGAAGCGACATCTCCGTTTACGATCATCATCGGAACGTCACCCTCAAAGAAGCGGTAGATTACCGCGTCATAGTTGTTTTCGATCTTTGAGCATTCATCGATGTCTATAAATCCAAGCATCATGAATTCGTTAAGATGTTCAAGCGTCGGTCTGAGGGATTCTGCAACAGATGGATCAAGCGCGTTCAGTTTCGAGACGGTCTCGGGCTCGTTGATGAGCAGTGCCGCAAAATGAGGATACGAAAGCACATACGAGATTGCCGAACCGACTTTGGGATCATTGTATCCCATTATCGGGCTTTTATAACCCTTTTCTTTCAGAGTTTTGCATACATTGCATAATTCCTCGTATGTAACGGGGACCGAAAGCCCTTCCTTTTTGAAAAGATCCTCGTTCACAAGCATACCGTAAGTTGTCGAGAATATCGGTATCATCGGCACCGCATCGTTTTTATCCTTATACAGAAGTCCGCTCTTGATGCAGCTCAGATCTATCCCGAGGGATTTGTCCGAAAGGTTTTCCGCAGCGTCAAACAGATCGCTGTACTCGTCCTTGTCGATCATCCAGTGCCACAGCATATAGATGTTTGGAGCCTCGCTGCTTTTCAGCGCCGGACCTATGGAGGACTTGTAGTTGTCGAGATTCGTATAGCTCAGCTCAACGTTCGGATAATACTCGTTGAAGGCGGCAAATTCGGATTCGAGCGGCTCGAAGTTCCCGTAATTCCCGTAAACGCTTATCGAGCAGGCTGTCCCGGTGTCAAGCGCCGGCTTGAAGCCTGCAGTCTGTTCGCCGGTGTTCCCGTTTGTCTGAGAACATCCCACCGCTGCTGTCGCAATGATTGCGGACGTGAGAATGGCGGCTGTCGCTTTTATGAACTTCCTCATTATCCTATCAGTCTCCTTTTGCAATAATATCGGGAATGGCATCACAGTCAAAGCTCAGTATGGCTTTTTTCAGCTCCTCAACACGCTTCTTTTCGGTTTCGGGAAGACTGTACGCCGAAAAACTGTCAATTATATATTCTATACTGTCATAGTCGAGCTGCTCCGAGAACTCAAGAATCGCCCTGTAAGCTTCTTTCAGCTTATCTTCGGGGATGACCGGAAGCTCGTTCTCGCTGTTCTCCGGCTTATCCGGACCGGCAAGCTTATCGGCAAGAATTCTGTAGTCGTTGAGAAGCGCGTCGATATTGCTTCCAAACAAATCGGTGTTATTCTCTTTTCCCGCTTTTTCGATCATTTCCGCAAGCTCTCCGAGCTTTTCGGCACCGATGATCCTTGCCGAGCTTTTGAGAGCGTGCACTTTTACGGTCGCGCCGTGAAGGTCGCCGCTGTTCCAGTAGCGCTCTATATCGGCAATATTCGACACAGCAGTCTCATAAAAAGCCTGTACTGTCGCCATATAAGCATAGTGGGTGCCGCAGTGCTTCAATCCGAGAGAAACATCGAGCTCTTCTATCTTATACATATATTCAGGTATTTTTGTGTCTTTATCATCATCAGCGGACTCTGCTGCGGATCTGAGCTTGTCCGTTGGCAGATACCCGATTATCACATTTTCAAGACTTTCGGGGTCTATAGGCTTGGTAAGATAATCGTCGAATCCGGCGGCAAGATAAGTTTCCCTCATGCCCGATACCGCGTTTGCGGTAAGGCAAATTATCGGAGTTTCGAGGTTTTTGTTTACCCCGGAGCTTTTAAGCTCTCTGAGCGTCTCTATACCGTCCTTTTCCGGCATCATGTGATCCAGAAATATAATATCATACTTTACAAGCGAAGTGCGGATAATACATTCGTCACCGCTCTCGGCAGTATCTATCTGCATTTTTGTGCGTTTGAGCAGACTTTTGAACACCGTGATGTTTACGGGTGTATCATCGACAACAAGCACTTTAGCATCCGGAGCCGTGAATTTCTCGCGATATATCTTGCGCTCCGCCACAGAGCGTCTGAACGCGGCTTCGTAATCCCCGACAGGTTCCCATTTCACGACCTTCTGCTTTACCGAGAAGCTGAATGCAGAGCCTTTCCCGTATTCGCTCTTTACATCGAGACTGCTTCCCATAAGTCCGAGAATGCTTTGCGTGATCGCAAGCCCGAGTCCCGTGCCTTCAATATTACGGTTATCGGTCTCGTTTATGCGTTCAAACGCAGAAAACAGGCGGTGCATATCTTCTTCGCGTATGCCTGTTCCCGTGTCCTCGACACTTACGTTAAGCGTTATGTGGTCGGGGTCGTCCTCGCTTTTTTCATAGCCTATCGAGAATGTTACCGTTCCCTGCTTCGTATATTTTACCGCGTTGGTAAGAAGATTTGTCACGACCTGTTTAAGCCGTATCTCGTCTCCGTGCAGCATAAGCGGTATATTTTCATCAATATTCAGTTCAAGAGCAAGTCCCTTTATGTCGGCCCGCGTCTGCACCATATTCACAAGATCGTTGAGCACGGACGATATTTCATAATCCACAGGGATAAGGTCGAGCTTTCCGGCTTCTATCTTTGAAAAATCGAGGATATCGTTGATAAGTCCGAGCAGGGTGTTTCCCGAAGTACGGATATGCTCGGAATATACGATAATGTCCGCATTGTCACATTCACGCAGTACCATTTCGTTCATTCCGAGTATCGAATTCATAGGTGTGCGTATGTCATGCGATATTGCCGAAAGGAAATATGTCTTTGCCTTGTTTGCGTTTTCCGCGTCTCTTGCAGCGGCCGCGAGCTTTGAGTTGAAATTTATCATCACGCCAAGATCCAGCACAAGCAGTGTCAGCAGGCCGGCGAAAACGACCCATACAAGTATCCAGTCTATTGATACGGGCGCAAATCCGCTCACAGGCATATACATTATCAGCACCCAGTTGTCGGTTGACATGACCGGCGTATATGCTATGATACATTCCTCGCCGCGTGAATTGAGAAGTTTCAGCGAACCGGTATTGTTTATGAGCTTCTGCTCGAAATTGTCGGCTTTTATATATTCGTCCATATTGTAGGACTTGTAGAATTCAAAGAAATTTGAGTTTTTGATCGACTTGCTCTTTATAATGTAGCTTCCGTCCGAAGCAAATACCGATATTTCGGCGAGCTCATAATCCGCGCTCGGGAAAGCCCATTTCTGCTCGAGTGTCGACACAGGCACTACGCGAAGAAGCAGCGCGTCGCAGGGCTTTCCGTTCTCGATGACCTTCACCCAGTTGCAGAAAGCCATTGACTGCAGGCCCTTTATAGGATTTGTGTATGCTCTTGTGATCCTCACTTTCCCGATACCGGCATCGGACGGATCAAACCCCGAAAAAAGGTCGAGCCCTTTGTAAGA
>JAFTAG010000105.1 GCA_017458655.1 Ruminiclostridium sp.
AGCAGATGATAGGACCTGCGGTGAAATATTTTTCCTGTTGTGCAATGAGATGAAGGATATCTCCTATCTTGAAGCCCTTTTCCTCCTGCTTGACGCTTTCGCAATTTCTGTTAAATCATCCCTTGCTATCTCTGATTCTCACATCAATGATATGATTTCGCTTTTTACTGCTCTTATCCCGCGGTTCTTCCTTGTTTTTTAGTATTGTGCTTGTGGGAAAGTTGAGTAATTAATAATTGTGGTGGCGCTGTAAAAAAACTCCCAAAACATAATATCATTCAAAAAAGTACCGCACAGAAACAGCGATCCTACTTCGTTTTCCTGTGCGGTTATTTCTATTTTACCGAGTTTTTTACAGCGCCTTTTTTAAATATGTCGGCGAAGCGACTGTCACAATTGTGAATTGTTATTCCGCTTTCGATCGCTTGACAAGATCTCTGAATTCGCTCTTGTATTCGTCGTTGGCGATATCGCACCGCGACAGAAGCCCGAGCACGGACTCCTTGTCGGAGCTGCCCTTGTATTCGCTGTTACGCAGCAGCATACCGAATTCCGCGACCGCTGCCGCAAATGTCATATCCTCTGTCATTTCGGAGCGATACACACTTTCGGCTATGGGGTAGCTCAGAAGCTTGCTCTCGTCACCGTCGGGAGCCTTATAGCGTATCGACACCGTCAGCAGCTCGCCATTCTGCACGCCGAGAGTGTCCCCGTCGGTGTATTTCAGCTCCGACGACGTAAGCTCGAGCTTACTGTCCTTGTCGGCTATCTCGTACAGCGCCGTTACGGTATGCCCCGCGCCGATCTCGCCGGCGTCCTTCTTGTCGTCGGCAAAATCCTCCGCGGAAAGCGCTCTGTTCTCGTAGCCTATAAGCCTGTAGCCCTTTATATATGCGGGATTGAACTCCACCTGTATCTTGACGTCCTTCGCCACGGTGACAAGCGTGCCGTTCATCTGCTCGACAAGCACCCTGCGAGCTTCATGCTCGCTGTCGATGTAGGAGTAGTTCCCGTTTCCGCAGTCGGCGAGCGTTTCCATTTTGTTGTCCTTGATGTTGCCCTGCCCGAAGCCGAGCACGGAGAGGAACACGCCGCTCTCACGCTTTTTCTCGACCAGCGTTTTAAGCTCCGACTGACTTGTAAGCCCGACGTTAAGGTCGCCGTCGGTAGCGAGTATGACGCGGTTGTTGCCGCCCTCGATAAAGTATTTTTCGGCTATCCGGTAAGCTGTCTGTATTCCCGCCGAGCCTGCCGTGGAGCCGCCCGCGGTAAGAGAGTTTATCGCGTCGAGTATCTTCTGCCGCTCGTTGCCGTCGGAGCCCTCAAGCACCACCCTGTCGCTGCCGGCATAGGTCACTATGGAAACTCTGTCCATGGGGGTCAGCTGCTCCGTCAGTATCGAGAAAGCCTTCTGCACCAGCGGCAGCTTGTCATCGTCATACATAGACCCGCTCACATCTATCAGGAATACGAGATTCATCGGCGTACGTCCGGACAGGTCGATGTCCTTCGCCTTCAGCCCTATCCGCAGCAGCTTTGTGTCGCTGTTCCACGGGCAGCCGGAAAGCTCCGTGTTCACCGAGAACGGCTCGCCCTCCCGCGGGTCGGGGTAATCGTAATCGAAATAGTTTATCATCTCCTCGATGCGCACGGCGTCCGCGGGTATGCTCTGTCCGTAGTTTATCATACGCCGTATGTTCGTGTAGGACGCCGTATCGACGTCTATCGAGAAGGTCGAGAGCGGGTCGGACACCGCGCTCATGAATGTGTTTTCCGTGATAGTATCGTATTCCTCGGTGTTGTATCCGGGTGTTTCCGCGGCAGCGTCGTTTGCAAGTCCGACCGCTTCCGTCGCGTATTTCATTTCGTAATTCGCCGCTGTTGTCGTGTAGTGGTAATTGCCGCCGCCGCAGCCCGATAAAGCTGCCATTGCCGCCGCGAGCATTCCCGCTGTTACTGTTATCTTAATACGTTTCATACTTATCCGCTCCTTTGCAGTGCCCTTTTCTCCGGGCTTTTCCATATTATACCACGGGAAACGGGCAAATGCAATTACAAAGCGGTTACAATATGATTACAAACCGTTTACATTTCGGTTACGAACCGGTAACAACTAAAATCCAGCCGGAATTTGAAGGAAAAATCCTAAAATGTCTTGACAAATCGCGAAAAATGTTATATAATATCATTATTGGGGCATTAGCGCAGTTGGGAGCGCACAACACTGGCAGTGTTGGGGTCAGGGGTTCGAATCCCCTATGCTCCACCAGCCAGCGTGACGCTGGACCCAATCCCGTCCCGGATCATCTGAGACGGGGTTATTTTTCTGCTTCGCTGCCCGGAATGTTAAGTGACTTTCTTTCAGAGTTTCGCGTGAACTCCGAATAGTGAACACGAAGCTGTTGCCTGCGGTGCTCGCCGCATAATGGCAGATCGGCAATTGACTTGTGGTATTGAAAATATTTAGTCGTGATAGTATAAATTTCCATGACCTCGCTCAAAGCTGGCCGGGAGAAAATAATAAAACGGAGCAGATGATAATTATCACCTGCTCTGTTTTATGTATATTAAATGGAGAAAAGATGTTAAGCCCTGCTTATATGTTATTATGCTGTCATTCAAACGCGTACCCCGAGAGGTCCCGTTCCGTTCAGCGGTCCGGTTTCTGCTATGCTCAGCGGTCCCGTTTCATTCAGCGGTCCGGTCTCTGCGGATGCGCATACACTTGTTGTTGCTATCATTGCTGCTGCTGCAAATGCTGCTATGATCGTCTTTGTTAAATTTGTTCTTTTCATTGTTAAGTCCTCCTTGTATGTCATTGTGTTATGTCGTCATTCAAACGCGTACCCCGAGAGGTCCCGTTCCGTTCAGCGGACCTGTCTCGTTCAGCGGTCCGGTCTCGTTCAGCGGCCCCGTTTCATTCAGCGGTCCGGTTTCTGCTGTGCTCAGCGGACCTGTCTCGTTCAGCGGTCCCGTTTTATTCAGCGGTCCGGTCTCTGCGGATGCGCATATGCTTGTTGTTGCTATCATTGCTGCTGCTGCAAATGCTGCTATGATCGTCTTTGTTAAATTTGTTCTTTTCATTGTTATGTCCTCCTGATAGTTGATTTTTGATTTTGGTCTTTGGGATTTTTTGTTTCCCTTTCTGTGATTACATAATAACATGTTTTTCGGGATAAATCAATAATCAGATACAGACTGAAATGTCGCTAATACAACACTTCCGATATGAACCGTCGCTTAATTGACAGATCGGATCGAAAATGTCGTTAAAAAACCCGACTTTTATAACCGGACGACGTAAAGAAGGTTCCCGGAAGCGCGCTTCATACACACTTTCAGGAACCTTCGGAAGGGATGTTTTATCGCATTACGAAAAAATACTTGTGCGTTTCTCCGCTGCCGGTTTTCTCGGGCCGAGACAGGTGAGCTGTTCCGTGTTGGTATCGAGCTCGGACAAAGTCTTTACGATAAAATCCTTTGGATCCTTATATCCGCCCATCACCCACTTCGAGATCACGGCGATACACCCCTGCGCACGATAGCAGGTCTGATATGTGAGCTTGCCGTCTTTAAGGTCAAGCCCGAGCTTTTCGGCTTCTATCTGGCGGAAAAGTCCCTCCATACATCTGTCGAATTTTGCGCGGAGCGTCCCTTTTCCGTTCGGGTTGAATATCATCCCGAAAACAGTGCGGTTATCATCTATGTGATCCGTAAGTTCAGTGAAGAATTTTTCCGGCGGAAGCTCTTCAAGCCTCAGCACGAGCATACCTATCTCGCCGAGTATATCCTGCTCGGTCTTGTCGTAAAGGTCATAAATATCAAGATAGTGTTTATAGAACGTAGCGCGGTTTATATCCGCCTTGTCGGCTATCTCCTGTACCGTGACCTTATGCAGTTCCTTTTCGGTCAGAAGATCGGCAAGAGCGTCACGGATAGCCTTTTTTGTCTTTAATGTTCTGCGGTCAGTGGCTTTTTCACTCAATTCCTTCACCTTCCTTTTCACGGTACTGAACTATTATATGGTTATTATAACACAATCGCTTGTTTTTTGCAATAAAAACTCAACAAACTCTGAGGCGGTTTATGCAAAAAATAAGGAAAAGCCTGTAGAAAAATGCAGCATCCTTTATCAGATGGCCGCGTGAAATTTGTAAGAATTTATTGACATAAATATGCAAATGTGTTATAATATGTGTACGCATTATTTCTGATTATGGTATAAAAATATACCTGAAGGTTTATCATAAATCAAATGATTCGAATCTCCTATGCTCCACCGGCACGGCCGGACCGAATCCCGTCTCCGGCGCACAGCTTGGGGCGGTTTTTCTGCCTTGCTGCCCGGAGTAAATATCTAAAGCGTTCGGCAGAGACAGAAACGGCGCTTAACAGCGCCTCAGTGAATAGTGAAGAGTGAATAATGAATAGTTTACAGTAAAAGCGCAGAGAGTTTCTGCGCCGTTTCTGTCAAAGCAGGATGCTTTGAGCTTGACCGCAAAACGCGGCACGATGCCGCGCCTAAACGTTCAAGCGAACTATCTCATTATTCACTTTTCATTTTTCACTATTCACTAAAAGTCGGTTTGCAGTATCTTACGGTTGAAAATCTAAACCGTTCGGCAGAGACAGAAACGGCGCTGTCGCGCCTCGGTGAATAGTGAATAGTTTACAGTAAAACAGCTCCGCACAGCGGCGGCACCGGCTCCCGTTCCGGGTCGTCTTTTTTGGGGGAGTACAATATAAAGACAGGTGATAGCAATGATCGTCAACACGGGTATGCGGACTGATATTCCCGCGTTCTATTCCGAATGGTTCATGAACAGGATACGGGCGGGCTATGTGCTGGTGCGCAATCCATACTGCCCCGAACGGATAACGCGCTATGAGCTGGATCCCGGGGTCGTGGATTGTCTCGCGTTCTGCACGAAAAATCCCGCGCCGATGCTGAAACACCTCGATGAGCTGAAACTCTATCATCAGTACTGGTTTGTCACGATCACGCCCTACGGCAAAGAAGTCGAGCCGAACGTACCGCCGAAAGAAACGGTAATGCAGGACTTTATCACGCTGTCAAAGGCGCTCGGTGTGAACTGCGTCGGGTGGAGATACGATCCGATATTCATTGACGGCACCTACACGCTTGAACGGCATATAGCCGATTTTGAGCAGATGTGTGAGACCCTTTCCGGCTATACGAAAGTCTGCGTCATCAGCTTCATTGACCTATATGAGAAAGTCAAGCGGAATTTCCCCGAGGCGCGGACGGTAACGCAGAGTGAGCGTATAGCCATAGGCAGGCGGTTCGCGGAGATCGGCAGGCACTGCGGCATCACGATAAAGGGCTGCGCGGAGGGTACAGAGCTTGCGGCATACGGGGTGGACTGCGGCGGGTGTATGACGAGGGAGACCTTTGAAGCCGCCGTCGGAAGCAGTCTGAACGTGCCCAAAAAGAAAACGCAGAGAGCGGAATGCTCCTGCGTTCTTGGAACGGATATCGGTGCATACGACACCTGCGGGCATTTGTGCAGATACTGCTACGCCAACTATAATAAAGAGAATGTCAGACGGAATATGAAGCTCCACGACCCGAAGTCTCCGCTGCTTGTCGGCGGTCTGCGGGAGGGTGAAACGGTCTTCCCCGCAAAGCAGGAGAGCTGGCGGAACGATCAGCTCACATTCTTCTGAACATACCCCCGGATAACGCACCACGCGAGGATAATGAATAATTAATAATTGTGGTGCGGCTTCGCCGCGATTTTGAATCGTGACGAGACTCGAAGGTTGAGTTAAGCGAGCGATCATATAAAGGGCACCTCTAAAAATATGCGCGCAGCGCGACCACAACTATTCATTATTCACTCTTCACTATTCACTGCGTTTTCCGCTGCTCCTCCGGACGACGCTCATTATGGTGACATCGTCGAAGGGGTCATTCGCGGGCTGGAAGTCATCGACCTCGCGTTTCAGTTCGGTCACTATCTTTTCGGGTGAACTGCCCATGCTGCGTTCGAGCGAGCCGACGAGCCTGCTCATACCGAAGCGCTCGCCGTCGGTGGCCTTCGCCTCGGTAACTCCGTCCGTGTAAAGGAACAGCGTGTCGTCTTCCGCAAGAGTCAGAGTTTCGTTTATGAATTCCGTATTTCCCGCGGCGGCGAGAGGCGGGCAGTTTTCTCTTTTGATGACGCTTACGGAGCTGTTTCCGGCTCCGACTATGGGATATTCGTGACCTGCGTTGACATACTCGACAACGCCCGTTTTAAGGTCGAGGATACCGAGCCATACCGTGATGAAAAATCCCGCGTTGTTGTTCTGACAGAGTATATTGTTCACATCGAACAGTATCGACGCGGGGTCGCCTCCGAGCATAGCCTTGTCGCGTATTATCGCCTTTGCGACTACGCAGAACATCGCCGCGGGCACGCCCTTCCCGGAAACATCGGCCATTACCAGCGCGATATGGTCGTCGTCGGTGAAGAAGAAATCATAGAAGTCGCCGCCGACCTCCTTTGCCGGGGTCATAGCCGCGTAAAGCTCGATACGGTCGTTCTTCGGGAAATCCTTCGGCAGCATATCGGCCTGTATCTTCGTCGCCACTCTGAGCTCCGCCGCCATGTGCTCGGTCTTGTCCTCGAGCTCGTCAAGCTGCCGGCTCACCACTTTGACGCTCTTTTTGTATTTGTGTCCGAAAACGATCACGACCGCTGCGCCGACCGCAAGCGACAATGCTATTACGATAACGGTGGTCATGGTGAGCGATAAGACCTGTTCATCGTACCATTCCTTGCTGAAATCCACCGTGACGATGCTCGCGACATTTCCCTCGGAGTCGAAAACGGGGCTGTACGCGCTGTAGAACCAGCCCCACGCGTCCTTGTAAGCCGTGAGCGATGCCGCGGGGGTACCCTTGCTTGCGGTGTAAAGGGCGTCGGTATAGGCTACCGGAGTGCCGAAATCGTCGTAATCCTCTATTGTCGGGTCGAGCCCGAACACGAAATTGTTGTCTCCCTTATCCTGCACCAGATAAATGTACGACATATCCATACTGTACTGAAATCCGGTCAGCGTCTTCATAACAGCCTCATAACCGGGCTCACCCTCGTTCTCGGGAGAAACGTCCCTGCATACGTCGCCGTCGAGCAGGGCTGCCGCTGTATTGGCGATGTCCAGCATCCACGAGCTTATCAGCGATTTTATCGCCCTGTCCGCAAGATTTGCGAGAGTGATGCCGAGAGTCGCGCTGACAAGCACCAGAAAGGCTCCCGCTATCGCGAGATATTTAGTTGTCAGATAAAACCCTTTTGTCGTTTTCATCTTAAAACCCCAGGAAAGACAGATATATCTCTTTTATGTATCAGCCGCGGAAGAAGTTTGCAAGGTCAAAGCCGGTAGGCATCGGGATCGTGCACATATAGACAGTGGCCGCGACGAGCCCGACGACCGCGATAACAAGCACCACGAAGCGGTTGGGCAGGCGCTTGAAGATACCGACGATACCGAGCATGAACAATACGACGGAGTAGATGACGTTTACGAGGTTGTACGCGTCGCCGTGGGCGTTATCCTGCTTGCCTTCTTCAAGCAATGCGCGGGACTCCTCAAGGAGCTCGTTCGCTTTCTCGAAGTACATACTCGTGATACCGGGCATATCGAAGGGCGAGACAGCGCCGTTATCGCTCATCCATGCAAAGCCCTCCGGAAGGATCCTGCTGCAGTTCTGCTCCGCG
>JAFTAG010000106.1 GCA_017458655.1 Ruminiclostridium sp.
GCGTTCAGCTAAGTTCCCGCAGCTTATTATGAACTTGCTCAAGGAACTGAAAGCAGAACAGGACGAAGCGAGAGAAAAGCTCGGTGATAAGTGGATTGAAACAGACAGACTCTTTGTGAGCTGGAACGGAAATGCGATGTTTGTTCATCAACCTTATAAATGGTTTAAGCACTTCTGCAAGGTCAATAATGTCCGCTTTTGCGACCTTCACAGCCTCAGACACTTCCACGCCTCGGTATTAATTTTCGCAGGCGTTGACCCCGTAACGGTATCGGGAGATTTAGGACATAGCGCCGTTTCAACAACAACTTCCACTTATGTGCATATGTTCCAAGAGGCTCAGGCGAGGACAAGCGAGGTCATTACTCAGGCACTCGATTTCAGCAAGAAGAAAAAGCCTATCTCGTTACCCGCATAATACTAAAAATTTAATATTTTCAGAAAATTCCGGAGCGGGGCAATCCCGCTCCGGAAAAATAAAGACCAAACGAAGACCCGAGCACCTTTTTGACTAAAATAAAATCCTCACATCTGGCTTAACAAAGCCATTTGTGAGGACAACCCTATGGTCGAGGTGACGGGACTTGAACCCACGGCCTCTGCGTCCCGAACGCAGCGCTCTACCAAACTGAGCCACACCTCGATAAAGACCGGAGAGAACCGGCCGCAGTCTTAAGCCCGGAGTCAACTCTTTTAGCTGATTCTCCGGAAAGCGAGGCAGAGATCCCGACAAAACTGTATGCCAAATATGGGATCACTCCGGCCGTCGCCGGTGGTGCGGATGACGGGACTTGAACCCACACGACATTGCTGCCACTGGCACCTGAAGCCAGCGCGTCTGCCAATTCCGCCACATCCGCATTTCAAGGACTGTTTTAACATTATATCACACATTTTGCGAAAAATCAAGTGTTTTTTGAAAAAAATTGCAACAAATTTTAAAAACGATGCTAAAAGACGGCTGTAATGCTTGACAAACGGGGAAAATTGGAATATAATGTATGTTGATATTGTGCGGACACGCGACGAAAGGAGAAATGCCCGGGAGGGCAGGGAAGAGAAATGTCAAAGGAATTTGTAACGAGATTTGCGCCGAGTCCGACGGGATTTATGCACATAGGTAACCTGAGGACGGCACTGTACGCATTTTTGCTGGCGAGAGCCAATAACGGCAAGTTCATACTGCGCATTGAGGATACCGACCAGGAGCGTCTTGTTGAGGGCGCGGTGGATGTTATCTACAGCACGCTTGAAATGACGGGAATGACGCATGACGAGGGTCCCGATGTGGGAGGTCCGAACGGCCCGTATATTCAGAGCGAGCGCAGGGATATATATATAAAGTATGCTAAGGAGCTTATCGAGCGCGGGGGAGCTTATTACTGCTTCTGCTCGAAGGAGCGCCTTGAACAGCTTCACGAGGAAGGCGACAAGGGCGCGGGCTACGACCGGCATTGCCGTGACCTGCCGAAGGAGGAAGTCGAGCGCAATCTGGCCGAGGGCAAGCCTTACGTTATACGGCAGAAAATGCCGCTTGAGGGCAGCACGGGCTATGACGACAGCGTTTTCGGGCATATCGAGATAGAGAATGCCGAGCTGCAGGATCAGATTCTGATAAAGGCGGACGGCTTCCCGACCTACAATTTCTGCCATGTTATCGACGACCACCTTATGGGAGTCACCCATGTGGTGCGTGGAAGCGAGTATCTTACTTCCACGCCGAAGTACGTTCTGCTGTACGACGCGTTCGGGTGGGAACGCCCCGTTTACTGCCACCTGCCGCTGCTTATGGGCAAGGACGCTGACGGCAATATCAGCAAGCTCAGTAAGCGCCACGGCTCGGTAAGTTTCCAGGAGCTTGTGAAGAACGGCTATCTGCCGCAGGCGATAATCAACTATATGGCATTCACGGGCTGGTGCCCGAAGGACACGAACGAGGAATTCTTCACTATCGACGAGCTCACGAAGATATTCTCTATCGACGGCATCAGCAAATCGCCCGCCGTGTTCGACTACGAGAAGCTTCTGTGGTTCAACAGCCACTATATCAAGGAGCTCCCCCTTGACAAGTTTATGGAAATGGCGAAGCCCTACTATAATGAGGAATTTGCAGCTTACGCCGATAACGGGAAGCTCGCGAAGCTTATACAGACGCGCATCTCGGTATTCCCCGAGGTGAATGAAAAGGCCGAGTTCATCAAAGGCCTCCCCGACTACGATACGGAGCTGTTCGTCAACAAGAAGAACAAGACTACGGTGGAGCAGTGCGCGGACATCATCGGATACTCGCTGCCGAAGCTGAAGGACGTCACCGACTGGAGCAACGACGCACTGTTCGAGGTGCTGAAAGGCATTGCCGAGGAAAAGGGCGTCAAGGCGGGAGCAGTTATGTGGGCGATACGCATAGGTGTGTCCGGGCTTTCGGTGACCCCGGGCGGCGCTACCGAGCTTATGGAGATACTCGGCAAAGAAGAGAGCATAAAACGCCTTGAAACGAGCCTCGCGAGGATAAAGTAATGATCTGCAGGAAATACCCCGATGACAAGACCGTTGACGAAGCCGTTGCAAAGAAAGAGCCGCTGATAATCGCTATTTCTTTCGATGAGAAAACGGCGCTGATGTCTCATCTCGACGACAGTGTCGAGCATCATATCCTTTTGCAGCATTTTGGGATAAAAGCAACGGACATAGACAAATACTGGCGCATAGTCGTTGACGGCGAGACTGCGGAGTGGACATTCGTCTGTCCGCGGGACTATAAAAACATCAAAGACCGGCAGAAGCGCATAACAGCGTTCTACAACGACGGTATCACAGCGATATCGAAGGTGATATCCGACCTCGGGTACTTTGCCGATATTACCATACCGCGCCGTTACCGCCGCCATTTTGACGCGATAGGCGACGACAGAACATACTCGCCGTATATGTGACAATTTTATCCGAAGGAAAAGAAAAAATGGACATTTTTGAAATAATGATACTGCTCATTATATTTTCGGGCTTTATCGGGATAGCCTGTCTTGCTGTGGGCGGGATGCTGTCGATACTGCGGAAGGCTCCCGCGCCGTCGCTGGTGCTGCTTGTTCTCGGGACTGCGCTGGCGATATATTCGGGCTTTTACATCATCGGGACAAGCTTTGTTTTCGGTATCGGGCTCGGGGCGGTATTGATCTATGATATCCTGTTTGCGATACGGGATATCCGCACACTGAAATACCGCACAAGATACGCAAAACAGCAGAACGAGCAAGTTTAAACAAAATCAGAAATAATACACTGCGCTTTCGGTTCCTTTGTCTTACAAAGGAACCGGGTCAGGAGTTTGAGGATAGGGCAGAGCCCTATCCTCAAGCGCGTAAGCGCCGTCTCGAGCGGCAGCGACTTCTCTCGAGCGGCGGCGACTATCTACACTTGGAGGAACACTATGGGAAAAGACAACAACTATGTACCGCACGAGATACCGCGGCCGGAATGGCCGAAGCGTGCGGTGATAACGGGCGGAATGCCGTATGGCAACAAGACGCTGCACTTCGGCCACATAGGCGGGGTGTTCGTATTTGCGGACGTATATGCACGCTTTCTGCGTGACCGTATCGGCGCCGACAATGTCATCTTCGTATCGGGCACAGACTGCTACGGCTCGCCTATCGCAGAGGGCTACAGAAAGCTTGTTGAGGCGGGCGAGTTCAAGGGCGACATACGCGACTTTGTACGCAAGAACCACAACTCGCAGAAGCAGACGCTTGACGACTACCTTATCAGCCTTGATATATTCGGCGCGTCGGGACTTGACCGCACAGCAGAGATACACAACGGCGTGTCGGACAGATTTATCCGCCGCCTGTATGAGAACGGCCACCTGCGCCGCATAAGCACAAAGCAGTTCTACGACGAGAAGGCGGGCTGCTTCCTGAACGGCCGCCAGGTAATAGGCAAATGCCCGGTGGACGGCTGCCGCTCGGAGAAAGCCTACGCGGACGAATGCGACCTCGGCCACCAGTATATGCCCGAGAACCTCATCGACCCGAAGAGCACCATAACCGGCGAAACTCCCGTAATGAAGGACGTTTACAACTGGTATTTCGACCTGCCCGCATATAACGGCCTCCTTAAAGAATATGTCGAGCGCATTCAGAAGCAGAAGAACGTGCGTCCGCTGGTACACAAGACTATATCCGAGTTCCTTGCGGATCCGGTGATACACATAAAGAACGAGCTGCTCGACAGCTACAACGCGGTAAAGGACAAGATGCCCGCCCACGAGTTCATCGAGGAGCCCAAGAAGCCTTCTTTCACCATAAAATTCAACGAGCTTGATGACATGAACAAGGCCTGCGAAGTCCTGTCCGCAAACGGCATACGCTTCCGCACGGGCAAGACGCTGGTACCGTTCAGACTTACCGGTAACATCGAGTGGGGAGTTCCCGCGCCGGTGCTGGAGGGTGAGGATCCTTTAACGGTGTGGGTTTGGCCGGAATCGCTGTGGGCACCGATATCATTCACCGAGGCTGTGCTCGAAAAGCGTGGCAGGAGCATGGACGAATGGCGCAGCTTCTGGTGCAGCAAGGACGCGCAGGTGTATCAGTTCATAGGCGCCGACAACATCTACTTCTACGGTGTTGCCGAAATGGGAATGTTCATGGCGCTGCAGGGCAGGGACGGCAACGTTTCCGACCCGCCCGACGGCGAGATGCAGCTTCCGATACTCTGCGCTAATAACCATATACTGTTCCTTAATGCGAAGGCTTCGAGCTCGAGCGACATCAAGCCTCCCATGGCGGACGAACTGCTTGACTACTACACGCCCGAGCAGCTTCGTATGCACTTCCTCGGTCTCGGTCTCGGTCAGCGCAGCGTAAGCTTCAATCCGAAGCCGCTCGACCCGACGATAAAACCCGGCACGCCCGAATACGACCAGCCCGACCCCGTTGTAAAGGACGGCTTCCTGCTGTCAAACGTGTTCAACCGCATTATCCGCACCTGCTTCTACACGACGCAGAAGTATTACGACGGAATGATGCCGGTCGGGGAGCCCGACGAGCAGGTGCTTGCTGACGCAAAGAAGGCGATACTCGATTACGAGCGCTTTATGTACCGTTTTGAGTTCCACCAGTGCACATACGTCCTCGACAGCTACATCCGCAAGACGAGCAAGTACATGGTGAAGAATCTCGGCGATGCGGATAAGAACAATGACGACGCGCTGCGCCGCAGGACGCTCATCAACGTGTTCCATATGATACGCACGGCGGCGGTGCTGCTGCACCCCATGGCTCCGAAGGGCACGGAGATGATACGCGAGTATCTGCAGCTCGACGAGAGCTTCTGGAGCTGGGACAGGATATTCGACAGCATAGCGGCGTTTACGGGCAATTCCGACCACAAGCTGAAATTCCTCGAACCGCGCGTGGATTTTTTCACCCGCCACCCGAGCCAGTTCGGCACAGACAGCGAGGAAGAGTGAGTTTTCAACAATTGCCTGTTGAAATGTTGACAAATCTCCCGAAACGTGCTATAATATAAAAGTCACGAAAGTGAAAGGTAAAAAATTGTGTTGATGCGGGTCACCCGCGCAAAAGAAAGGAAATAAAAATGTTACAGACAATTATGGCGATGAACCCTGCCACCGGAACAGAGATAAACCCGGTGCTGATATGGGTCCTGATCGGCTCCGGCGTGCTTGTGATCGCCGGGATAGTCTTTGCGGTGCTGTCCAAAAAGCTCGGCAATAAAAAGGGCAAGGGCGATAAGAGACGCTGAAAATGTGCGGTGTGCGGGGCTCTTTTTGCAGGGCTCCCGCGCGCCGGTATTGTTTTTTTTGGAAATTTGCGGAAAAACTATTGACAAATCAGGAAAAAGTGTGTATAATGTATTAGTAACTTTTGATGCGCCATTAGCTCAGCTGGATAGAGTACTTGGCTACGAACCAAGGGGTCGGGGGTTCGAATCCCTCATGGCGCGCCATCTAAGCCGAACGGTTTAGATATTATGCTCACAAAAGGCTCTACAAAGCCATTTGTGAGCAATTTTTATGTGGATTCCAAAATCCCGTTTCCATAGATATTTTTTGACCGAAAAAACGACTGAGGGGATTCGAACCGGAGACACTATAAAATTTTTGAGCGAAAATTCGTGATAATTTAACAAATTTACAGAAAGTGCGCGCAAGTATCGGTGAACTTCCCCCGAACAGCAAATGCGGGTGCTTTTTCTGTGATATTGACAAAGTTTTCTGCATAAGTTTGTGGAAAACAGAAAATTTAATGTGTTTGCAAAGAGCCTGTAAGCTCAGATGCGAGTAACATCGCATTTGAACTTGCAGGCTCTTTTTTGTTGCAAAATTCAGTAAAAACAGAGAATTCCATTTGCGAAAAAAGATAAAATTCGGCAAAGTAAATGAAATTTTCAAAGAAAGGAATCTCCAATGTATTTCACAGAATCCCCCCATTTACAGAGCATCGAGGCGATAATGAAAACTATTCCCCGCCACCCGCAAGCTCAGGACACGGAACAGAAAGAAGGATGCAAAATGAAGTTAAAGTTTTTATCAACAGATCACCGTGAGAGATTTCTGGAACTTTTCAAAAAGAGACGAACAAATCCTCTTTGCAGCGAACCGGAATATTGTGCGGCTATCTATTTGCTGACAGCCGACCCGGAGCTGTGGAAAA
>JAFTAG010000107.1 GCA_017458655.1 Ruminiclostridium sp.
CGCGGTGAGCGGAAAGAGCGAGAAGCTCAAACGCGACGCCAAGCAGATATTCAAGCCTATCGTCGCGCAGACCTATGTGAGCGTGTTCACAAAGCTGATATTCGTGCTGAGACGGCTGCGCACGGGCGACGAGATAGAGGTAAAGAGCCTGTACCGCGGGCAGTCCCGCTCCGCGCAGGTGGCGGTCTTCCTCGCTTTGCTGGAATTGTCGAAACGCGGCAGAGTGCGCTTCTCCGACGACGGCGAGCAGATAGTGATGACGACCGGCGAGGAAGCTTCAGCAGAGGCCGCCGATACCGCCGGGGACGGTGAGAACGCCGGAGAAGATACGGGCGAAGAACAAAACAACGAAACGGAGGCGGACACACTATGACGCTCGCGGAAGGAATAGCTGCGATAGAAGCGGTAATGTTCGCTTACGGTGAACCGATATCGCTCGAAAAGCTCTCGGAGGCCTCGGGAGTGGATCAAGAGACGACAGTGAAGCTCGTTGACCGCCTCGAAAGACAATACAACGTCCGTGAGAGCGGGCTTTGCATACTGCGCATAAACAACTGCTTTCAGATAGCGGCAAGACAGGAGTTCGCCGACAACATCAAGAAAGCGCTCGAAACACGCCGTCAGCAGCCGCTGTCACAGGCCGCGATGGAAACGCTCGCTATCGTCGCATACAACCAGCCCGTCACGAACGCTTTCGTTGAGCAGGTGCGCGGCGTGGACAGCAGCAGCGTGGTACGAAGCCTTGTGGAGCGCGGACTGCTCGAGGAGGCCGGAAGGCTCGATCTTCCCGGACGCCCGATATCCTACCGCACAACGGATAACTTCCTGCGGTGCTTCGGGCTCAGCCGGATAGAGGAGCTCCCGCCGCTGCCCGATCAGGAAGGCCAGCTCGACTTCGACGAGCTCGAGGAGCTTGAACGCGAGAAGGAGCTGCAATACCCCGAGTCGGTGGGTGACGACACCGCGGACGATACCGACGACGGGCAGGAGACCTTCGACATCTACGATGATGAAGATGACGCGGAGGAAAGCAATACGGCGGAAGCTCCCGCAAACGCGGAGGAATGAAAGAAAACTACGGAAAGGCGAATGTATGACAGGTTGGATAATATTCGGCTCCATACTTCTCGTCCTGATACTTATTCTGATACAGTCGGTAACGGTCACCGCGATCTATGACAAGACCTTCGAGCTTACGGTGAAGATACTGTTCTTCACGATAGTAAAGAGCCCTGCCGACCCGAAAAAGAAGAAAAAGAAGAAGAAAAAGCCCGAAAAGCGGAAAGCTTCAAAAGCCGCAAAGGACGAGCCAAAGCGCACCGACAATACCGACAATACCGACAATACCGACCGTACCGGCGATACCGATAACGGCGGCGTGGGTACCTTAAACGACTACATCAACGGCGGTGCGGAAGATACGGACAACAAGGACGCTGCACGGAGCTCCGGCGGCAAGCCCGACAAGCCCGATGAAAAAAGCGGCGAAGAGGAAAAAAAGTCGGGTGGGATGCCGGACTTCGGGATGATAAAGGACTATGTCGAAAGCGCGTGGCCGCCGGTAAAACGGCTTTTCAAGAAGATCAGGTACAGAGATATATACTTGGACTGGGTCGTCGGGAGCGACGACGCTGCAAAGACCGCGCTCAAATACGGGGGTATATGCTCCGCGGTGTATTCGCTGCTCGAGTGGCTGAAAACGTATTTCAGCGTAAAGGTGGGCGAGATAAATATAGAAGCGGATTTCGGCGCGGAAAAGGACGATATTTTCTTTTTCGGCAGGGTGAAGCTTCGCATCTCCACAGCCCTCGCCTGCATCATCTGGCTCGGTGTCAGAATGCTTAAAACGTATCTGAAATATAATAAGAAAACGGAAAAAAAGACTGAAAATAAAAAGCCCGCATGGGCAAGGAGGTAACAACTATGGCACAGCATCTGGAAGGACTTATGAACACGTCGATGGAGAAAATACGCGACCTCGTTGACGTGAATTCTATCATCGGCGAGCCGATAACCTCTCCCGACGGAACTACCATTATCCCGATATCAAAGGTGTCGTTCGGATTTGTCTCCGGCGGCTCCGATCTTCCCGCAAAGGTCGAAAAGGACGTGTTCGCGGGCGGCGCAGGCGCAGGTATCACCATTAAGCCGCAGGCGTTTATCGTTATAAGCAAGGACGGCAACGCGAAGATACTCGAGCTCGGCGGTAAGGCCAGCCCCATAGAGGGTATCATCGACAGCGCCCCAGAGCTGCTCAACAAGATAAAGAGTATGTTCGGTAAGAAGAAGTCAGACGAGGAAGAGGAAGAGTCCGAGGAAGACGAAGAAAAGTCCGAAACAGAGAGCCGCTGACGCTCGAGAGAAGTGGCTCGCCTGTGGGCGAGCCACACGAGGGCAGGGCGTTGCCCTCCCCTCGAGCTCCCGACCTACTTCCTTTGCGCGGCACACGGCACGATGCCGTGGAGGCTGCCGTCAAAAGCGCGCACGATGCGCGCCTGCAAACGGCAGCCAAAAGGAAGCGAAAGCGTAGTGAATGTATTTCCGGTTTTGGTGCTCCGATAAGTAATGCGAAGTTTACCCGTATATTCTGAGCCGTATGGTGCAGAATAGTTACGAGGTGAACATATATGAAAATATTAACGGCAATACTTGCAGCAGTAATGGCGGTAAGCAGTCTGACCTTCACGGCTCACGCGGTGCCCGACGAAAATATTTCGGCAGAATGCGCCATAGTTATCAACGCCGATACGGGCGGGGTGCTGTACGAAAAAAACGCGTACAGACAGCGCGCAATGGCAAGCACCACAAAAATAATGACCGCGCTGATAACGCTCGAGTCCGGCGACCTCGACAGGCCGTTCACCGTTGACGGTATGGCCATAAAGGTCGAAGGAACATCAATGGGACTGCGCGAGGGCGATACCGTCACACGGCGGGCTCTCTGCTACGGTATGCTGCTCCCGTCCGGGAACGACGCCGCAAACGCTGCCGCAGTCAGCATTTCGGGGAGCCTTTCGGCATTCGCCGAGCTGATGAACAAGCGCGCCGCCCGTATCGGGATGAACGACACGCACTTCGTCAACCCGTCCGGACTTGACGCCGAGGGGCATTACACCACCGCCCGCGATATGGCGCTGCTGACGCGGGAAGCGCTGAAAAACGAGGAATTCCGCTCTATCTGCAAAATGCGGACGGCACAGGTGGAATTCGGGGCGCCCCCGCAGAAGCGCACACTGTATAATTCAAACAAAATGCTGCGGCTGTACGACGGCTGCATAGGCGTGAAAACGGGATTTACCGACAACGCGAGACGATGTCTCGTATCGGCCGCCGAGCGCGGCGGGTGTACCGTTATCGCGGTGACGCTCAACGCCCCGGACGACTGGAACGACCATAAGAAGCTGCTCGACCGCGGCTTTTCGGAGATAAAGCCCGTTGATGTGCGCATAAACTCCTTCGCGGCGGAGGTCGTGGGCGGGAGCTCCGACACCGTAACGATAGTTCCCGGCCGCGCGGTAACGCTCGGACTGACCGATGAGGAGAGCCGCACGGTATCGGTAAGATACAACACGCCCGGGTTCGTTTACGCGGAAATAGAAAAGGGCGATACGCTCGGGTACGCCGATATCTACCTCGGCGAACTGTTTTTGGAAAAAATACCGCTGGTAGCGGCGGAGAGCGTTGCGCGGGTAAAGCCCGAGCTGACGCTGTGGAAGCGCATTACGCACTTCTTCTCGTAAGAACAATACTCTTTTTCTCCGCCGGAGGCGGGGGAAAAGAAAGGAAAAGTTTCTTTCCCGTTTCGGGGTAAGACAGCGACCGATAAATTATATGGAACCTATAAGAATACAGAAAATAATAGCGGACAGCGGGTTCTGTTCGCGGCGCAGAGCGGAACAGCTCATAGCCGAGGGCGAGGTGAAGGTCAACGGCCGCCCCGTAAAGCTCGGGGACAAGGCCGACCCGAAAAACGACATCATCACCGTCAGCGGCGAAAAGATACAGTCGGGGGGCATTACCCTCCGCTACATAAAGCTGTACAAGCCGCGCGGGTATGTCACCACCATGTCGGACGACCTCGGGCGAAAGAGCGTTATCGAGCTGCTCAAAGGCGTTGACGAGCGCGTTTACCCTATCGGGCGGCTGGATATGAACTCGGAGGGGCTGCTGCTGCTCACCAACGACGGCGCCTTCGCGAACGATATAATGCACCCGAGAAAGCACGTCACCAAGACCTACCGCGTAACGGTCGCGGAAAAGGTGTCGGAGGATGTCATAAACCGCCTTATGACGGGCGTTCCGATAGAGGAGACCTCGCGTGAAACGGGCGAGACGGCGCAGAGAATGACCGCGCCCTGCACCGTGACGGTCATCGGCGAGGAGCCCGACAGGACAGTGCTCGAATTCGTCATAACCGAGGGCAGGAACCGCCAGATACGCAAGATGTGCGAGGCGGTGAAGCTCACCGTCAAGCGTCTGAGGCGCACGAATGTCGGCGGCGTCAAGCTCGGTATGCTCCGTCCCGGGGAATTCGCCGAGCTTACAAAGCTTGAGATGCAGACTTTGAGAAGCGCGGCAGGCTCCCCGCAGAAGCCCGCACGCGGCGGAAATAACGATCAACAGAAGAAAAGAGGCAGCGGAAGAAAATGATCACAATACTCAGAAATCCATACATCGCCGATAAGCTCGTATTCGATATGACCGAGGACGGGCGCAGGGTCGGCGGCATCACATCAAAGCTCACCGACGACGGCGACCTGCTCATAACCTCGCTCGACAGCGAGATCGAGCTTTATTATGACGGCCTTGTGCGCTCCGTGCTCGCATACGCCAACGTCCGCGGCATCGACAAATGTATCTTCGCGATAGATGACGAGCGGCAGCTCCACAGGCTGAAGGGCTTCGGATTCATAACCGACGACAGCAAGATCCTTCCGAGCATAGCGGAGTTTTTCGCGAAATGCTGCTCGGACGAAAACGAACAAAAAACCTCTTGACCCGGAACGGTCATTGTGCTATAATAAGTATATCAACGAGGGGGGAATCGACCATGCCCGAGAAAAACGACGAATTTTACGAAAAATTCACCAAGGATATATTTGAGAACATCAAAGGGCTCACCAACGACGAGCGCGGTGAGTTTGTCATCAGTACATACGAGAACCTTTTCGGAAAGCTTAAGTCCGCCGCTTCTCCCGGAACGGTCAATGTCGATATGCGCAAACTGCGCTCCGAACTCGGACAGATACGCGGCATCGGCGGTCAGCGTCTCGACGAGATAATGGCGGTCATAGAGCGCAACCTTTTCGGCGGGAAGAACCCTGCCGACAGCGGCAAGCCGGGCAGTGCCGACGCAGATAATGATAACGGCGACGAGGAGCAGTGACACTGCTCCTTTTTCTTCTGTATCCCCCGCCTGCGGAGGGGAAGAAAATAATTTGTCCGAAAAATTTTTCAAAAATCCCTTGACAAATCAAATTTAATTTGATATAATTAATTCGCAAACAAATTATTGCAGCTTTCATCAAAGGAGGACAATATTATGAACATCTATGATTTCAAGGTAAAGACACGCAAGGGCGACGAGCTTGATCTCGCGGAAATGAAGGGCAAGGTAGTGCTCGTTGTGAATACCGCCACCGGCTGCGGCTTCACCCCGCAGTACGAGGGGATCGAAAAGCTCTACGAAAAGTATCACGATAAAGGCTTTGAGGTCCTCGACTTCCCCTGCAACCAGTTCGGCAAGCAGGCTCCCGGCTCCGACGAGGAGATACACGAGTTCTGCACGGCGCGCTATAAGACACAGTTCGAGCAGATGTCAAAGATAGACGTGAACGGCGAGAACGAGCTCCCGCTTTATACCTACCTCAAAGAAGCACAGCCGAACGAGGAGATAAAGGGTATGAAGAACAAGGCGGCAATGGCGACGATAAAGGGTATCAGCACCACCTGCAAAAAGCCGAACGATATCAAGTGGAATTTCACGAAATTCCTCGTTGACAAAAACGGGAACGCCGTGAAGCGCTACGACCCCACATCAAAACCGGACAGCTTCGATGCCGATATCGCGGAACTGCTGGGGTGATGAAATGGGGGAAATGTACGAGCCGCTGCGGCTGAGCAATCAGCTCTGCTTCCCTATCTACCTCTGCGCGAAGGAGCTCGTCCGCAAATACGGCGATGAGCTGAATGAACTCGGGCTGACCTACACACAATATATCGTGATGATGTATTTCTGGGAGGTCGGGAGCTCCAACGTCAAAGATATCGGAGCCGCGCTGCTGCTCGACCCGAGCACGCTCACTCCCATACTCAAAAAGCTCGAGGCGAAAGGGCTCATCACAAGGCGGCGGCTCCCCGAGGACGAGCGCAATCTTACGATATCGCTCACCGAAACAGGCGAGGCTGCGCGCGAAAAGGCACTCGGCGTCCCCGCGAAAATGTATGCCCGGATAGGCCTGAACGACCGGGAATGTGAAACACTCCGGGCACTGATAAACAAGGTGCTCGAAAACGTGGAAAAGGAGAATCGATCATGAATGTCATCAAAGTAACAGCCGAAAATTTTGAAACCGAAGTATTAAAGTCCGATAAGCCCGTCGTTGCGGATTTCAACGCCGACTGGTGCGGCCCCTGCCAGATGCTCAAGCCCGTGATAGACGAGCTCGCGGAGGAGCGTCCGGACGTGAAGTTCGTCTCGATAAACATCGACGATCAGGACGACCTCGCATACGAGCACAACGTATCGAGCATACCCTGCCTCGTGAAGTTCGTCGGCGGCAGCGAAGCCTCCCGCAGCGTGGGCTTCAAGCCGAAAAGCGAGATAATAAAGTTCATAGGAGGCTGAGATGTACGATATTATTGTGATCGGAGCGGGTCCCGCGGGTCTTACCGCCGCGATATATGCCCGCAGAGCATCCAAGACCGTGCTCGTGCTCGAGGCGATGACCTACGGCGGGCAGATAATCAACACGCCCGATATCGAGAATTACCCCGCCGCTCCGCATATCTCGGGGCTTGATTTCGCAAACAGGCTCTACGAGCAGGCAACGGGGCTCGGCGCGGAGGTCGTGTTCGAGCGCGTAACCGAAATAAAGGACGGCACAGAAAAAACAGTTGTCACCGCGGAAAACACCTATACAGCAAAAGCCGTGATAATCGCGACGGGCTCCCAAAACCGCAAACTCGGTATCGAGGGCGAGCGGGAGCTTGTCGGCAGGGGCGTATCGTATTGCGCGACCTGCGACGGCGCGTTTTTCAGGAATAAAAAGGTAGCGGTAATGGGCGGCGGCAATACCGCACTCGAAGATGCCCTCTATCTCGCCGACCTTGCCGAGACGGTATATCTCATTCACCGCCGCGGCGAGTTCCGGGGCGACGAAGCTACCGTAAACGCCCTCAAAGAGCGCCAAAACATCAAATTTGTGCTTAATTCCACGGTAACGAAGCTGATAGCGGACAAGCGTCTCACTGCCATTGAAGTGACCGACAAAAACACGGGCGCCGTCACGAAGCTCGATGTAAACGGCCTGTTCGTGGCGATAGGCCGCACACCCGAAAATCAGCCATTCGAAGATCTCATAAAGCTCGACGAAGCCGGCTATATCGCAGCTGGCGAGGACTGCATCACCAACGTCCCCGGCATCTTCGCCGCGGGCGACAACCGCACAAAATCCCTCCGCCAGCTCGTCACCGCAGCCGCCGACGGCGCAGCGGCAGCAACAGCGGCTGTGCAGTACATCAGCAGATAGAGAGGCACAGAGAGTCGCTTCGCTCAAGATGAAGAGATCTTGAGACGGGGGCTCTGCCCCGTACCCCCGCAAGGGACCTCACGCCGGCCCTTGACCCCGGCGGCGGCGACGGCCGCTCCGGATCCGCGTAGAAGGTTTCAGCAGACCATCAGCTTTCGTCCGCGTTTATAGTGTGGTTTTAGCGGCGCACCGGGTCTTGATAAAACCCGCAGTATTCTTTTCCTTTCTTCGGCTGTTTGCCGCACACAGCAGGCGCGAGGGTTTGTCAAGGGGGAGGCTTCGGAAAAATTTTCCGCAGAATATTTTTTGGAGTACCCTTGACAAGCCCTCACGTCTGCTGTATAATTGGCAAGCCGAGGAAAAAAAGAATAAACCCTTCCCATATCAACAAAAAACGAGACTGCCAAAACCTTGACAGTCTCGCATTTTTATATTATTCCACGTCGAATGAAGAGTCTTTCTCAAAAGTAATATTGTTCTGCTCGAGAGCCTTGGTGAGCTTATCGTAAGCGTCGATAATTCCGTTGTCATTGGTCAGACGCACTATCACTTTTCCGGAAGCGCTCTGTGCGCGGCTCACGATATCATAGCTCGACACCTCACTGCCGTCAAGGATATACGCAGCGTCCTTGATAGTTACATCGAGGTAGGTCACGGTATCGCCGGTCTCCTCGGTAACTGCCGCGGTGGTATCTGCCGGGGCAGCCGAAGCCGCAGTCTGCGACGCTCCGAGACCCGTTCCGCCGAGCAGCCCGAGACCGAGACCGAACGGCTTGAACAGTATGAATATCGCCGCGATTATGAGCAGCAGCAGTATCAGCACAAGTGCGACCGTGCCGCTTCTTTTCGCTTTCTTTTTGAGCTTTTTGTTCTCCTTTTCAAGATCCTTTGCCATAATGTTTCTCCTTTGCATTAATATGGTACTTTTATATATGAACAATAGAAATTGTCATACAGACTGCTTATTTTTTCCTCGGCGGCATACATACGCTCGATGTCGCTGATACGGGAATTCCGCCCGTACACGAACGCGCAGCTTATAACATCGTCC
>JAFTAG010000108.1 GCA_017458655.1 Ruminiclostridium sp.
CTCACGCTGTCGTCGCTGTCGAAGGCTATTACCGTACTCTCAACGCCGAAACGGCATTCCCCGCCGTCAATTATCAGCGGTATCTTCTCGTCCATATCTGCGAGAACGTGCGCCGCCGAGGTGGGACTGGGCTTGCCGGAAGTGTTCGCGGAGGGCGCGGCTATCGGAAATCCGCACCGCTCGATAAGCTTCAGTGTGAAGCGGTTGTTCGGCATACGCACCGCCGCCGTGTCCAGTCCGCCGCAGGTCTCCGCGGGGACGTGGGGCTTTCGCGGGAATATCATCGTCAGCGGCCCCGGCCAGAAGGTTTCCGCAAGCGCGAGGGCGAGGGGCTGCACCGACACCGCTATGTCATACAGCATTTCGAGCGAGCTTATGTGCAGTATCAGCGGGTTGTCCTGCGGGCGGCCCTTCGCCCGGAACACCGAGCGCACCGCCTCAACGTCGTAGGCGTTCGCGGCGAGCCCGTACACCGTCTCGGTGGGAATTGCCGCAATGCCGCCGCTTTTCAGCAGTTCCGCGGCTTCATCGAGTATATTGTCATCAGCCTTTAGCAGACGTGTTACCATAATCAGCCTTTCAAAAGCGGCATTGCCGCACCAAAGAAAAAATATCGTTCGGATCGGCCTATTCATGTCCGTTTCCAAACACGGAATGTTCTCCGAAAAAATTATCGGTGATCCTTTCAAAACCGTCCGGTGAAAAGTCCTTATCCTTTGTATAATATACGGATATGCCTATCATAAAGCCGTATTTGTTCCAATCCCAAAAATTATATGCAAGACACCGTGTCCCGCCGATATCTGTCAGATAAGCATTACCGAACATAAGCGGGTCGTCAATGTACCGTGAGAGTATCTCCGAAAGCTCCTCTTTCCCGAGCTCCCCGTTACCGAGCGTATCATATATACTATCCGATGCTTCCCGGTATTTACCGGCATTGTTCGTGACGGCACCGCAATACTGCGCAAACAGTTCATCGCATTCCGCGGAAGAATTACCGCGTTTTGTCAGATACGATATCTGCAAGCCAGCCGCAAACATCCCGACGATAAGCAGTATGGGTATAAATACAAACGCCAGAACCTTCGCTGTTGTTTTGAGCCGCTTTAATGCATCGCTTTTCTTTTCCGTATTATCCATTGCTGTTTGTAAGCTTTGCCGCAGTGTCGGCGATAGCCAGCGCATCAAAAACCTCGTCACACGCGCCGTTCATGAACTGTTCGAGCTTATAGAGTGTCAGTCCAATGCGGTGGTCGGTGACGCGGCTCTGCGGGAAGTTGTACGTTCTTATGCGCTCGGAGCGGTCGCCCGTTCCCACCTGTATCTTACGTTCCGCGGCGATACGGCTCGTCTGCTCGTTGAGCTTGGCCTCGTACAGCTTCGTATAAAGCATCTTCATTGCCTTGTCCTTGTTCTTGTACTGGCTGCGTTCCTCCTGACACTCAACGATCGTGCCGGTGGGCTTGTGGATTATGCGTATCGCGGACTCGGTCTTGTTGATATGCTGTCCGCCCGCGCCGCTTGAACGATAGGTCTGGTATTCCAGATCGGCGGGGTCTATCTCCACATCGACGGCCTCCGCCTCAGGCAATACCGCCACTGTCACGGTAGATGTCTGTATGCGCCCCTGAGACTCGGTCTCGGGAACGCGCTGAACCCTATGCACGCCGCTTTCGTATTTGAGCTTGGCATACACGCCCTCGCCCTCTATCGAGAAGCTTATCTCCTTATATCCTCCGAGCTCGGTGGGATTTGCATTCACCGTCTCGATCTTCCAGCCTGCCGCCTGCGAGTACATCGTGTACATACGGTAGAGGGAATTCGCGAACAGCGCGGCTTCCTCACCGCCCGCCCCCGCGCGTATCTCGATGATGACGCTCTTGTCGTCGTCGGGGTCTTTTGGCAGCAGCATTATTTTCAGCTCATCGGTATATTTCGAGACAAGCTCCTTGCTTTCGTTCAGCTGTATCTGCGCCATTTCGCGCAGCTCCCTGTCCGTGCCGCTCTCGTCGAGCATCTCCTTCGCCTCTTCGAGGTCGGCCGCCGCTTTCTTGTATTCACGGAATTTATCGACAAGGGGCGCGAGACTCTTGTATTCCTTCATCAGCTTCTTATACTGCTCCTGATCGCTTATCACCGCGGTATCGGTGAGCCTTCCGCTTATCTCCTCATACCGCTTCTCGGCTTCGTTCAGTTTTTCCGTCAACGAGCCTCACCTCCAATGCCAACCTATATTATACCATATATTATAGAAAATTGCAATATCCCGCATAAGGAAAATCTTGTTTCTGTCCCCCGCCGGAGGCGGGGGACGGAAACGTAAACTTTACTCTTCCGCTTACGCGAAAATCTCGCCTATACGCTCGGCAGTCACCGCGAACACCGGCAGCGGCTCCGCGGCCTCGGCGTCGCCCAGCGCGTGTATCTGCGACAGCAGCAGGCGTTTCAGCTTAGGCGGCATATCCTTCTGCTCGCTTATCTTCCGCGGGAACATATCCTTCACTATATCTATCTCCCAGAGCGCGTCCTGTACGTCATACGCGTCTATCAGCGCGGTCGATGTGACGTCCCAGCCGCAGGAAGCAAGCGCGTTCTCGATCTCGCTCGGGTAAAACATAGTCTTTATATTGAAATGGTCGGATATGTGGTAAGCCTCGCAGATAGCCTGTATGTTCGCCGCCATGAAGTGTCGGTACTGCCCGAAGGACGTTACGCGGGGATCCCACTCCGCAAGGCAGATACGCGGTGCCCAGTTCCGCACCTTGAAAAGTATGTCGCGCAGCTCCTCCTGCGACGAAAGATACCACAAGCAGTGCGACAGTACCACATACCCGAACGAATTGGGCTCGAAATCGAACGACGGGCTGAGAATGTTCACACCGAGGTCGATGTTTATACGGTCGCCGATGTGGGAATACATCAGGCGTTCCCGGGCGGTGCCGAGGTCTTCCGGCGAGCCGTAGTTCTCGTTGGCGAGATCGACGGCATATACAAAGCCGTTCTCACCCGCGGCATACGCGAGGCAGGCGGTAGTCTCGCCCTGCCCGCAGCCTATCTCGAGTATCCTGCTGCCGTAGTATATCTTCCAGAAGTCAACGAGCCGCAGCCTGTGTTCGAGGCGGGTACGGGTGACATCTCCCGTGAAACCCGACAGGTGCATCAGCTCTTTTGCTTTTTCTTCTATATCTTTCTGCATTTTATGATACCTCAGCGAGTATTTTTGTGCAAAACAAACTGCCCTCTGCGGACAGAGGGCTTAGCTGTATTTGACAATAACTGTGTCGATATTCCGGTCGTAGGTGCATTACTGCGCACGCTGAACCTTGCCCGAACGCAGGCATCTTGTGCAGACATTTACTCTGCAGGGAGTTCCGTTTACAATAGCCTTTACCTTCTGTACATTGGGCTTATATGTCCTGTTTGTACGTCTGTGTGAATGGGAAACGTTGATACCGAAAGTGACACCCTTACCGCATATTTCGCACTTTGCCATGGGTCAGCACCTCCTTAAACTGCTAATTTCGTTGATACCTGTCTATTGTATCAAAAATTTTCCTGTTTGTCAAGGGTTTTTTCAAAAATTTTCTTTTATATCTGAATAAATTTATACCCCCACCACCGGCGGGGGCATAAAAAGTATTTGTTATACCTTGGTAACCGATGTGATGTGCGGATTAACGCCCTTGTACCAATAGAGGAAGCCCTCCATATCTATCGTATCGCCGATCTGAAGGCTCTTTACAGCCTTATAAACGTCGGTGTCCTTGCCGCAGAGGTAGCTTTCCACCGTGAAGGTGTAGGTCTTGCCGTCCTTGGATACATCGAAATACAGGTCACTGCCGTCCTCGCCGGAGCCGTCCCAGCTGTAGAGGAAAGCCGCGTCATTGCCGTCGGCGTCCTTCTTTGCCTCGACCTTCATACCCTTGAACGAAACCAGCTCGTTCTGGTGGTCGATAAGCTCGTCCTTGCCGAGCAGGTCGGTAACATCGTAAGCCACCGCCGTGAATGTGTCGCCGTCAATGATCTCGTACTTGGCGTCCATTATCTCGACTTCGCCTTCCCACTCTACCTTGTAGCCCGTTACCTTGATCTTGGTGCCGGGGGTCATCTTGTCGTAATCTTCCTTGGAGCAGGGCATATCATAGATGAAATACGCACCGTCCTGCGCCTGCGTGTAGAATGTCGCAACTCCGCCGGTGCCTTCTTTTTCCCACCAGCCCTGCTTTGCCTGAACGTAGGTATATACCTTTACTTCGGCTTCAAGGTCTGCCGCGGCATAATCCGCGTGGCTCATGATGCCTTCCTCGGGAGCCGCAGTCGTAGCTGCCGTTGTCGTAGTAGCCGCGGGCTGATTGCCGCCGCAGGCTGTAGCTGCAAGTATAAGCGCCGATATCGCGGCCGCTGCCATTATTCTTTTTTTCATAGTTACCTCCATTATGCCGTTTTACCGGCGATCCATTTGTTTTACACATTTATTATACACGTTTTTTTCCGCAAGTCAACAGTTTTCGCTATCATTCGGCACTATCCACAACCCGCGGGGATTTTACAGACTTTTTTCATTTATTTTAACAACCGATATCCGCCGTCCGCTGCGACAAATGAACGAACCTTACCCTGCCTATGGCGATAAATGAGTGTACCTTCTCCCGCTGTAGGCAGGGGAAGGTACTAAAGCCTGTTCTCGCGGGGGATAGCGTAAATTGCTATCCGAACAGCTTCACAATATCATTGAACGTAACGACCAGCATAAGCAGCATGAGCGCCGCAAAGCCGATAAAATGCACCCAGCCCTCTTTCTCCGCGGGAATGGGCTTCCTGCGTACAGCCTCCACCAGCAGGAACACAAAACGCGCCCCGTCAAGCGCCGGTATCGGCAGCAGGTTGAAGATACCGAGGTTTATCGTTATCAGCGCGATCATCATAAGGAACGTGCTGAACGACATAAGCTTTATCGACTCACCGAGCGTCGATGCCATCGCGCTCACCACGCCGACAGGCCCCGACAGGTCATTGATGCCGTAGGTGCCCGTCACAAGGTCGATAAGCGATATCCAGATGAGCCGGGCCTCCGACAGGAACAGCTTCCCCGCCGCTTTTATCACCGTGAAGACGTTCTTCTCCTCGGGATATACCACGAAATCCACCTTTATGCCCTGTGAATCCGTCTCGGTGCGCTCGGGAAAATACCTGAACGGGACTTTGAGCTGCATGCGCTGTCCGTCTCTCACGACGGTCGTGTTGATGTAGGCGGTGAGGTTTTCCGCATCTATTTCGGCAGCCTTGTTCTGTAAGCAGTAGGATATGTCTGTGGTCGTCCATATCGCCATACCGCCCATTTCAACTATCTCGTCGTGCGTCTGCATCACCTGAGCCGACACGCTGTCATCGCTGAAGCCCGCCACGGTCGTGGTGGCTATCGTTTTGCTCATGCTGACGCTCACGGCGCAGACAACAAAGCCGAGTATGAGGTTCATCACCGCGCCCGCCACTATGACGATCATACGCTGCCACACAGGCTTGTTGCGGAAATCGTCGGGGTCGTCGCTCTCGAAGTCCTCGCCGAGCTGCACGGAGCCCCCCACCGGCAGCAGCTTGAACGACCATTTTGTAGTCTTTGTGGTCTTGCTGAAAAGGCGGGGACCCATTCCTATCGAGAACTCGTATATCTTCATTCCGAACAGCTTCGCGGTGAAGAAATGCCCGAATTCGTGGATTATGATTATAGCGAAGAAAACGAGTATCGTTATCAGTACATTTAGTATATTGCTGATAATTGTCATAAAATGTTCCTTTATCGTGAAATATACGCCGGGTCTCGGCGAATAAGATTGTTTTCTCACCCCCGCCTCCGGCGGGGGTGAGAAGCAGTTATCGCTGTCTCCGGCAGAGTATCGCTGCATTCCGCAGGGTAAGCGCGGCAGGTGAAAGGCGCCGTTTACGCTAAAGCTGCGGCTCGGACATATTCCCGCGCGGCAGTGTCCGCTTCATTTATCGTTCCGAGCGTGACCGCGGGCGTATGGAGGAGCTTCCCGCAGCACTCGGAAACAAGCTCGCCTATGCGGTAAAACGGTATCCTCCCGTCGAGGAAGAGCGCCACCGCGGCCTCATTTGCGCCGTTGAGTATCGTCGGAGCCGTGCCGCCCTTTGCTATCGCCTTTCTCGCCTCCGCAAGGCACACGAACGTTTCCTCGTCCGCGCGCTCGAATGTCAGCGTCCCGACCGAGAAAAGGTCGAGCTTTTTTGATAATGACGGCAGCCGCAGCGGGTAGGTTATCGCGAACTGTATAGGTATCTTCATATCCGGTACGCCGAGCTGGCCGATAACGGCGCCGTCCTCGTATTCCACCGCCGAGTGCAGTATGCTCTGGCGATGCACCACGACCTCGACCTGCTCGGGCGCAACGTCGAACAGCCGCACCGCCTCGATAAGCTCGAGCCCTTTGTTCATCAGCGTGGCGCTGTCGGTGGTTATCTTTCTGCCCATAGTCCAGTTGGGGTGTTTGAGCGCCTGCTCGCGGGTAACGGTCATCAGTCTGTCTTTATTATACCCAAAAAAAGGGCCGCCCGACGCGGTAAGTATTATTTTTTCAATTTTATTCCGGGAATTTCCCATCAATGACTGAAATATCGCGGAATGCTCGCTGTCGATCGGGACTATGTCGGTACCGCTCGCCTTTGCGGCGGCCTTGACGAGCTCTCCGCCCGTAACGAGCGTTTCCTTGTTTGCAAGCCCCACACGGTTGTGCGCATTCAGCGCTGCAAGAGTAGGCTCCAGCCCCACCGTTCCGACCACGGCGTTTATCACCATATCCGCGGGCATTGCCGCAGTTTCGCAGAGCGCGTCCTTACCGTATGTAACGCGTATATCGGTATCGGCGAGGCGCGTTTTCAGCTCACTGTACGCCGCTTCATCGGTCATACACACGGTCTGCGGCTTAAACTCTCTCGCCTGCGTTTCCGCAAGCTGTGCGTTCTTATGCGCGGACAGAGCCTTCACC
>JAFTAG010000109.1 GCA_017458655.1 Ruminiclostridium sp.
CCACGCGGATATTCTCAACGACCGTGTCGGAGTTGGTGTCGAACAGTGTCAGCGCAAGCTCGCCGTTGCTGTAGTTGGACGCGGTGGTGAAGGTCTCCGAGAACAGCAGGTCGCTGCCGACAGCTATCACCTTGCTGTAAACGGGCTCGGTGCCGCCCTCGAACTGCACCTTCGACGCCTCGACCACGATGTCGTAGCCGGAGGTCTCCGCGGTGTTCGGATCCCAGCTCTCGTCGGCGTCGAACGGGTAGAGTATGCAGTCCTCGCCGTAAGCCTTAACAACAGTCGTGTTCGTCATATTGCCTTCTTCCGACCAGAGCTGCTGCACGGGGCGCATATAGAAGCCGATGAGCGATGCGCCGGAGGCCTTCTTCATATTGCTGTAATACTCGGTGTCGGTGGCGATCTCGAGATCCTGCAGCACGCCGTTTATCCCCATATAGGAGCGCGCGTAGTCCTTGTCGCCCTGTATCACATATCCCTTGCCCACCGCAAGACCCCATTCCGCGAGGTATTCATCGAGGTTGGGAGTCTCGGCGAAATCGGGAGTTGCGAGGTAAACGAGGTCTCTGCCGTATTTGCCGTTGTTGGAGAGCCATTCATCGACCTTTGTTATCGACTCGAGGCTGTAGTCCTTTGTGGGGCCGTATATCACGAGGATATCGGTCTCCTCGGGGATAGCGTCAACGCGCTCGATCTCTATGGTATCGGTGACATAGGCGTTGTCGGTGAGTATCTTTTCGAGCGCGGAGCTGTCCGATTCGCCGTAGCCGGTGAGGAACGATACCACGGTGGGGTTTTGTCTGGAAACGGACATTATCGCGGAAACGAGCTGCTCCTCGGCATAGCTTGCGGTCTTGGTGATATACTGCGACATATCCATACCCATACTCGAGTACATCTGCACCTGTTCATAGGTGTAGTCGTTGCCGTCGCTGAGTGTGTACTTTATGAACTCATTGATGTTCAGTATGCGGTATCTGCCGGTCGTTCCGCTTTCGACTATGACCTGATAGTTTTTGAGCGTCTCGGTGTACTGCGACGAGAAATCCGGGTCGGTGAGCAGGTTGACGTATTTCACTTCAAACCTGTTGTTTATTGATGCCATTTTCTCGAGGAACTCTACCACCTGCTTGTAGAACGTCCCGTTGTTCTCGAGCGTATCGCGCTCCGCGGTGACGTAGAAGTTAACACTGTCATCTACGCTCGCGATGTAATCCTTTGTCTCGTCGCCGAGCGAGAACATCGCGCCGGTGGAGAGATCGACCTCGAGGCTGAAACGGTCGAGCACGAGGTTCAGTATGACATTGACCAGCACTACGGCGGCGATGAACATTATCGTGAACACGACAGACAGTGAGCCGTGTTTGAGCTTCTTTGAATTGAATTTTTTCTTAGCGGGAGCCGTCTCCGCTGCGGGAGCGGCTTCCGCCGCGCTTTCGGCCTGTTCCGCCGTTTCTTCGGCAGCTTCGGCGGTCTCCGCCGCTGTCTCTTCTGTATTCTCTGCCGTTTCGGCAGCCGCAGCCGCTTCTTCGACAGCTTCTTTCTTTATATCTTCATTCTCTGCCATTTGTACAGATCTCCTTATATATCATCTCATATTTCACCCTGCCTTCGGCGGGCAGAAACACTAAAAATAATTAACATTTGGGTGCAGCGTCACGCTGCCGCGGGTCGAGGGGCGCGCAGCCCCTCGTGCCGTCTGCAAAGACAGCGCGTAAGCGCATTCTCTTAAGCCCAGCGTCTGCGTTCCAACACTCTTACTGTCACGAACAGGAAGACTGCTATGACGCTCAGGAAGAACACCACGCCGCCGAGGGAGAAGATACCGGTGGTGAACTCGCTGTAGCGGTCGAAGACGGAGATATCCTTAAGGATATCGGAAATGAACTTAACGGGAATGACGGACGCCACGACATTTATGAGCGCGAGGGCGACATTTACGCCTATGGAGCCTACTGCGGCGACCATCTGGCTTTCGGTGAGGGACGAGATGAACAGTCCCGCGGAGACGAACACTCCGCCGATAAGCGCGAGGGCGGTGAAATTCCCGAGGATAAGCGCCCAGTTGACGGTGACGAAGCAGCCGAGCACCACGCCGTATGAGAGCATAACGATATCACCGAGCATAAAGACGATGTACGCGGCGAGGAATTTCCCGAACACGAGC
The DNA here is from genome assembly GCA_017458655.1 of Ruminiclostridium sp. Lineage (GTDB taxonomy): Bacteria > Bacillota > Clostridia > Oscillospirales > Ruminococcaceae > Ruminiclostridium_E. The sequence goes on from JAFTAG010000109.1 coordinate 2,171, forward strand.
TTCATAAGCCCTATCGGTGCGGTCAGCAGGAGCTGGTCGGTGCGCATCTTGTTTTCGTCCGCCATAAGGCGCATCGTGAGCACGGGGACGAACACCATATAAACGTAGAACATCCCGAGGAACACCATTGACACGTCGGTTCCGCCCACGCTCAGCGTGAACAGCCAGAAGAACGCCCCCGAGAACAGGAAGGATATCGCGATGAACACATATCCGATAGGTGATCTGAAATACGCGGAGAATTCGCGTTTGAGTATTGCGCCCATTATTTATCTCCTCCTTTTTCGAGCAGGTCGAAGCGCTCCGCCGTTTTCTCGGCGCCGCCGTATTCGTCGCCCGTGGTGAGCTTTAAGAACACTTCCTCGAGCGACAGCTCATTGGACTTCATCATCAGAATGGGGTAGTTGCGGGAAGCGAGCTTGCGGAAGATATCGCGGCGTATATCGGTGCCTTCCTTCGCCTCGATGTGGTATTCCCACACCTTCTCGTCGATCTGTCTGCCCACGAATACCCGCTCAACGTCGGGAACGGACGAGAGCAGCTTGCTTATTTCCTCGCTCGCGCCGTCTATCTGCATTACCAGCTTGTGGTCGGCGGAGAGGTTGCGGGCAAGCGAATCGGCGTTGTCGTTCGCAACGATTCGTCCCTTGTTGATAACAACGATGCGGTCGCAGACGGCCTGTACCTCGGGAAGTATGTGCGACGACAGTATAACGGTGTGGTTTCGCCCGAGCCGCTTTATCAGCGTGCGTATCTCGATTATCTGCTTCGGGTCAAGGCCGACGGTAGGCTCGTCAAGTATCAGCACTTTCGGGTTGCCCACCAGCGCCTGTGCAAATCCCACTCTCTGTTTGTAGCCTTTCGAGAGGTTCTTGATAAGGCGCTTGCGTACGTCCTCCAGCTTCACGATCTCGCAGATCTCGTTAAGGTGCGATTTTTTCGGTAATTTGCATTTTTTCAGACTGTAAACGAAATCAAGGTATTCGTTTACAGTCATATCAAAGTATAAGGGCGGCATCTCCGGCAGATAGCCTATGAAGCTCTTGGCTTTTATCGGGTCTTCGAGTATATCCACCCCGTTTATCAGAGCTTGCCCCTCCGTTGAGGAAATGTACCCCGTCAGTATGTTCATCGTCGTGGATTTTCCCGCACCGTTCGGCCCCAGAAATCCCAGCACCTGTCCGTCCTCCGCCGTGAACGAAATGTTGTCCACAGCCTTCTTCGAGCCGTAGCTCTTAGTCAGACCCCTGACTTCTATCATAGATGTGCTCCTCCTTATAGAGTCGCTGCGCTCGAGAAACGTGTCTCGCCTTTGGGCGAGCCACATGAGGGCAGGGCTTTGCCCTCCCCTCAAACTCCCGACCCACTTCCTTTGCACGGCAAAGGAAGCGAAAGCGCAGTGATGTAATTATATAGTTTCTGCTGTCGGCGCTGAAGCCTCGCCCCGCCTTCGGCGCGGCTCGGTTCAGTCTTGCCCGCCTGCGGCGGGGCGCCTTTCTTTTGTATTCCTCTAATGATATTACGCCGCTAAAGTGACGTTTATATGAAAAAATATTGAAAAAGCGCTGTATGTTATGTAATAATTAATATTGGGTGCAGCGTCACGCTGCCGCAGGTCGAGGGCGCGCAGCCCTCGTGCTGTCTGCAAGGACAGTCTGTCAGAATGTTCCATTTTGACAGACATCTCTGTCGGCTTCGAGCTGCTTTTTCAGTTCATCGAGATCGTCGAATTTCCGCTCACCGCGTATATATTTTATCAGCTCCACCCGGACGGTCCGGTCGTACAGGTCGCCGTCGCAGCCGATAATGTGCGTCTCCATATTCTCGGAGTCGTCCGATTTGACGGTCGGCTTCACGCCTATGTTGGTTATCGACGGGTAAATATCGTCTCCGACAAAAGTCCGGCTCGCATAGACGCCGCGTTTCGGCTTCACCATAAACGGCGGTATCTCCTGATTTATCGTGGGAAAGCCTATTGTGCGGCCGAGCTGTCTGCCGTGCAGCACCGTGAGCTCATACCCGAACGGCCGGATAAGCAGCTTGTTTGCCGCTTCGACATCGCCGCCCCGTATCAGCTCCCGTATGCCGGTCGAGCTGACCGGAACGCCGTTGGTGCATACAGGCGGGACTATCCCGCAGTGTATCCCCGCGTCGTTACAGAGCTTTTTCAGCAGTTCGGCGTTACCGACGCCGCCTTTTCCGAAGCGGAAATCCTCGCCGCAGCACACGAAACCGGCGTTCAGTATGCCGAGTATGCCGCTGTCGAAAAATTCCTCCGGCGAAAGGTCTCTTATGCTGTCGAAATCGGGCGACCAGAGTGCGGTGATACCGAAGCGGTGCCCGAGGATAGCGACCTTTGCGCTGTACGGGATAAGGCCCACATCGTGCCGCCCGCCGAATTTCGGGAGCTCCGGCTGCTCGCTTATCACGAACGCCGCCGGCGTGAGACCGTATTCCCCGGCCGCTTTGAGAGCGCGCTCTATGACGGCGGCATGACCGATGTGCATGCCGTCGAAAAACCCGAGTGCCGCTGCTGTTTTTCCGCTCATATCAATTTCAGCCCTTTCAGCTCGTTAAGGTCTTTCAGTCCGTCGGGGGTATTTTCTTTTATGACCATTTCCTCGGGCTTGGCGGCAGGCTTTTTTTCCCGCTCGGGCATTGCGTAGAACCGCTGCACCACGGCGAGGTCGCCGTTCTCGCCCCTTTCTCCTATCGCGATGACCTTCCCGCCCGCCGACAGAATGCGGTAGGGGCCGTTCTCGCGGTCGAGGTTGACGCGCTCGATATCAAGCACCACCCCGTTCATAAACATTCTTGTCTGCTGCTCGGAGAGCCTTGCCGCGGGCAGGGAGTTGAAGATGATGTCAATGGGCATCAGCAGCTTCTCCACCGCGTCTTTGCCGCCCTTCTCGCTCGCCTCGCGTATCTCCCCTATCTTATAGCAGTCGCGCAGGGTGAAATTCCCCGAGCGTGTGCGTTCGAGGCTGGTCATTATCGCGCCGGTGCCGACTTCCACGCCCATATCGTGTATCAGCGTGCGGATGTACGTTCCCCGCGAGCAGGAAACGGTCATTACCGCGGAAAAGTCGTCGAAGTGCTCGAAGCTGAGCGAGTATATCTTGACCGGCCGCGGTTCGCGCGCTATCTCTATCCCCTTGCGGGCAAGCTCGTAAAGTCTCTGCCCGTCCACCTGCACCGCGCTGTACATCGGCGGGGTCTGCATAAGCTCCCCCGTGAACCGCTCCATGAGCTTGTACTGCATATTCCGGGGAACGGGCGTTTCGCAGGTGGAGAGCACCTTTCCCGTGAAATCCTGCGTGTCGGTGGTAACGCCGAAGCGTATCCCCGCGCGGTATTCCTTTGTATTGTTGGGGCAGTAATCCACCGCTTTGGTGGCACTGCCCACAAAAATCGGAAGAACTCCCTCCGCCATCGGATCGAGAGTTCCGCCGTGTCCTATTTTCTTTGTTCCGCAGAAGCGCCGCATCATCGCGACCACGTCGAACGAGGTGTAGCCCTTCTCCTTGTAAATGCAGATGACACCGTTCATGCAAGCGCCTTTCCTATTACCTCTACGAGCTGTTTCTTGGCATCGGCGAGGCTCGTGTTGTAGAACGAGCAGCCCGCGGCCTTTGTGTGACCGCCGCCGCCGAATTCCGAGCATATCTTCTGAACATCGACAGTAGAGTTCGAGCGCAGCGACGCCTTCCAGCTCCCGTTCGGGCGCTGCTTGAACACAACGCCGACCTCTACGCCCTCTATCATTCGGGGTATCGCGGAAAGCCCGTTGGCGTCCTCGGAATCGACGGATTCGAGCTGCTCTCTCGTGAGCGATACCAGCGCGCACTTTCCGTCGCAGTAGTATTCGATGTCGCGGTAGATAGTTTCTTCCAGCGCGATACGCGCCTTTGTCTTCATATCGAAGAAGACGTAGTCTATCCGCGAGTGGTCAAAGTCGTATTCCAGCAGCTCCGCCGCGATACGGTGAGTTGCCGCAGTCGCGCAGGAGTATTTGAAGCAGCCCGTGTCGGTGGAAAGCGCCGTGTACAGGCAGGCTGCGATCTGCGCATCAAAAAGCTCCCCGCCGCCGAGCTCAAGTATAAGCTTGTACACCGGCTCCGCTGCGGCAGCCGCGTACGGCTCCAGAAGCAGCTTTTTCGCGAAATCGACGTGCGAGACGTGATGATCTATCGCGAGCTCGATCTTGCCGCTGTACGGCTTTTCGAGGTCTCCGAGCAGCTTTGTGTCCGCGACATCGACCGAAACAACGGTCTGCGGCTCGAAATCCTGCGATTCTACCGCTTCTTTCATAAAGTCAAAGCGTGTGGATATCTCGTCCGCGCATATATTTTTCGCCTTTTTGCCGAGCTTCTGCAAAGCCCTGCACAGTGCAAAAGCGCACCCCAGCGTGTCTCCGTCGGGGTTCGCGTGCGATAATATCAGAAAGTTGTCATGAGTTTTAAAGAAATCCGCGGCTTCGCTTACCGAGATCGGTTCCGACTTCATTTCAACACCCCCGTTGTATCATTCACCGTCCGTCTTGTCGTCGTCTTTTTCGTCCGCAAGCTCGGGCAGCGAATCGAGTATCCTGCTTATCTTTTCGTAGTATTCCTGTGAATTGTCCGGTACAAATATCAGGCGCGGCATCTTGCGCATTCTTATCCGCGCATTTATCCGCCTTACAAAAAATCCCGCCGACCGTTCGAGCGCTTTTACAGCCTCCGCCGTCTTTTCCTCGCCCCCGAGGCAGGATATATATATCTTGCAGTAAGAAAGATCGCTCGTTATCTCGACCCGCGAGACCGATACGATCTCCCCGCTCACATGCTTGTCCTTTATCTCCGGCAGTGCCGCCGATATCTCGCGCTTCACGTCCTCGGTAAGCCTGCCAAGATCATGCTTAGCCATAGAGACCCTCCTTTTTGAGAGATGAGAGAGTTGAGAGAGATGTTTGAGAATGGGGGCTCTGCCCCCAGACCCCCGCAAGGGGGCAAACGCTGGTCTGTCGGTCAGCCCCTCCGGCACTTCGTGCCACCTCCCCTGTAGGGGAGACACCCTTGACCCGAGCGGCGGCGACGGCCGCTCCGAATCCGCGTAGAGACTTTGTGCAGACTGTCAGCTCTCGTCCGCGTTTATAGAGCTGCTATAGCGGCGGGCACCCTTGACAACAGGATAACGACCGGTCAATCTGTCACTAATCTCTGTATTCCTCGACAGTATAAGCTTCGAAGATATCTCCCTCTTTAATATCGGTAAATTTCTCGAGACTTATACCGCACTCATAGCCTTCCGCGACTTCCTTCACATCGTCCTTGAAGCGGCGAAGGCCGCCTATCTTATCATCACCGACGATGATACCGTCGCGGACGATACGGATACTGCACTTACGCTCTACCTTACCGGAGAGGACGTAGCAGCCCGCAACAACACCGACGCCCGTGATCTTGAATACGTTGCGGACTTCGATGCGAGCGTTCTCTATCTCGCGGAATTTAGGCGCGAGCATACCCTTGATAGACGCTTCGATCTCCTCGATAGCGTCGTAGATTATCCTGTAAAGTCTGATATCCACGCCGTCGCGCTTTGCGTTCTCCGCAGCGGCGGGGTGCGGGCGCACGTTGAAGCCGACGATTATCGCGTTGGACGCGTTTGCGAGCATTACATCGCTCTCGCTGACTGCGCCGACCGCCCCGTGTATCACCTGAACGCGCACTTCCTCGTTGGAGAGCTTTTCAAGCGACTGCTTTACCGCCTCGACGGAGCCCTGAACGTCCGCCTTGACGATTATCGGGAGGGTCTTCATCTCGCCCTCCTCGATCTGCGAGAACAGGTTGTCGAGCGTTACCTTCTTGTACATCTTGAACTGCTCTTCCTTGGCGTCGAACTTTCTCTTCTCGACGAGCTCACGGGCGAGCTTTTCGTCCTCGACCACCGCGAAGCTGTCGCCGGCGCTCGGCACCTCGGACAGACCCATTACCTCAACGGGCGTGGAGGGTCCCGCTTCCTTGACCACCTTGCCTCTGTCGTCGCGCATTACTCTGACGTGGCCGACGGACGTACCCGCGATGATGATATCGCCGGTGTGGAGCGTACCGTTCTGTACGAGCAGTGTCGCAACCGGGCCCTTGCCCTTATCGAGACGGGCTTCCACAACAGCGCCCTTTGCGAGCCTGTCGGGATTTGCTTTCAGGTCGAGCACCTCGGCCGTGAGGTTTACCATTTCAAGCAGGTTGTCGATGCCCTCGCCGGTCTTCGCGGAAACGGGCACGCAGATAACGTCACCGCCCCATTCCTCGATAACAAGGTCGTGCTCGGTGAGCGCCTGCTTTATCTTTTCGGGATTAGCTCCCTCTTTATCCATTTTGTTTATCGCGACGATGATGCTTACCCCTGCGGCCTTCGCGTGGTTGATGGCCTCTATCGTCTGCGGCATTATACCGTCGTCCGCCGCAACAACGAGTATGGCGATATCCGTCATATTCGCGCCGCGGGCACGCATCGCGGTGAACGCCTCATGTCCGGGGGTATCGAGGAAGGTGATATCCTTGCCGCCCGCGTTCACTCTGTAAGCGCCGATGTGCTGCGTGATACCGCCGGCCTCGCCGCTTGCTACGGACGCGTGGCGTATCTTGTCGAGCAGTGAAGTCTTGCCGTGGTCAACGTGACCCATAACGACAACGACGGGAGGACGAGCCTTGAGGTCTTCTTCCTTGTCCTCGGCTTCCTCAAAGAGGCGCTCCTCTATGGTGACAACGACTTCCTTCTCGACCTTCGCGCCGAGCTCCTCGGCAACGAGCGCCGCCGTATCGAAGTCTATCACCTGATTTATCGTACACATCTCGCCGAGCATCATCAGTCTCTTGATGACCTCGGTGGCTGTGACCTTCAGTCTCTGCGCGAGCTCGGAGACAACTATCTCGTCGGGTATCTGCACCTTGAGCTGCTGCTTTCTTGCGCGCTCGAGCTCGAGACGCTTGAGCTTCTGTGCCTCGGTCTCGCGGTTCTTGCCGCCGAACTTGCCGGCGTTTTTCTGCTGGGACTTCTGGTTTATCTTCTGCTTCTTGGACGAGAAGCCTTCGTCCCTGCCGTCGCCGTGCTTCTGCGAAGCCATGGTCTCGTAGCGCTCGTTGTACTTGTCGAGATCGACGTAGCTTCCGCGGGTATCGACGCGCTTGGTGACCACCTCGCCGCGCTGTACCGCCTCGCCCTTGACCTTAGCCTTGGGAGGTTCATTGGTCTTGACCGTGCTGAGATCGACCTTCGCTTCCATATTGCGCGGAACGACCTTTTCCTTCGCAGGGCGCTTTTCGGGTTTATTCTCGGGCTTGACGGGCTTTTCTTCGGGCTTCTTGGGCTGCCTGAAGTTGTCCGGCTTGCCGTATTTCGGTCTTTCCGCAGCTGCTGCGGGCTTCTCCTGCGGCTTTTCGGGCTGCTTTGCGGGAGCCGTCGGAGCGGTCTCGGGCGCTTTCTCGGGAGCCGCCGCCTTCTTGGTATCGGCGGGCTTCTCCTTTTCGGGCTTTTCCGCAGCCTTTTCCTTTGCGGGCTTCTTTGCTTCGGCGGCCTTTGCGGGCTTCTCCTCCGCGGGAGCCTTCTCCTTCTCTGCCTTATCTGCAGCCTTTGCGGCGGTCTTGGCCGATCTGGCGGGTTTCTTCGGTTCCGCGGGCTTTGTCCCCGCCGTAGCGAAGTATGCCTCGAAGCTGCCGACCTGATGCGCCTGCGAGATATGCTCGAGAACGATGTTCATTTCACCCAGCGTGATAGATGCCGCGGCTTTTTTCTCTTCGCCCGTGCGCTCCTTCAATATCGCGATTATATCGTTCGCGGAAAGCCCAAGATCCTTTGCCGCGTCTTTTATTTTGCATTTCTGCTCTTTTACTGCCATTCGATTTCCCCCGGTTATTAAAGTATCGAACCGACGACCGACTTGTACAGCCCGTCGTCGAGGACTGCAAGAACGCCCGTTCTTTTGCCTATGACCTGTTTTATATCGTCGAGCGTTTCGGGCAGCTCCGTTACGGGAACCTCTGCCTTACCGCACTCATATCTTATTTCCTTTTTTGTCTTCTCCGAAAGGTCGGATGTGACCAGCACTCCGCTGACCTTACTGTCCGGCGGCTTTACCGCCTCAACTACCGCGTCGAAGCCGTATATCAGCTTTCCTGCGCGTCTGCAAAGACCTATCGTTGACAGTGTTTTACTCATTCGGTATCTGCTCCTTCAGACTGTCGTATATCTCCGCCGGTATCGCACATTTCAGCGCCCGTTCGAGGCTTTTTCGCTTCCGTGCTTTCTCGAAGCACTCCGCGTCTTTGCAGATATACGCGCCTCTGCCGGACATTTTTCCCGTCGGGTCGAGCGATATCGCGCCGTCCTTTGTGCGGACTATCCGTAAGAGGCCTTTTTTCCCGAGCATTTCGTCACACCCGAGACATTTCCTCAGAGGTACATTTTTTCCCATTCTATGCGCTTATCTCCGTTTCCGTGCAAGGGGCATCAGCCCTCAAAAAATCCGCTCTCCGGCTTGATGTCTATCTTGTAGCCCGTCAGTCTTACCGCGAGCTTTGCGTTCTGACCCTTGTTGCCGATAGCGAGAGAGAGCTGGTTGTCGGGGACTACCACCGAACAGGCCTTTATCTCCTCGTCGGGGATATCCACGCTGATGACGTTCGCGGGCTTGAGGGACTGCTTGATGAACTCCTTCGGGTCGTCGCTGTACAGCACAACGTCTATCTTCTCGCCGCGGAGCTCCTCGCACACCTTTGTGATACGGCTCCTCTGCGGGCCTATGCAGGCGCCCAGCGGGTCAACGTTCTCGTTTGTGCTCATAACGGCTATCTTGCTTCTCGAGCCCGGCTCGCGGCTCACCGACTTTATCTCGACGGTGCCGTCCGCTATCTCGGGGACCTCCAGCTCAAACAGCCTTCTGATAAGGTCGCGGTGGACTCTCGATACGCGCAGTGTCGGACGTCTGTCCGCCGAGGACACTCCCGAGACATACACCTTTACGATGTCACCCTCATGGAGCTCCTCGCCCGGTATCTGATCGCTCCTGAACAGCAGGACTTCCGTGCCGTTCACGCTGACAAGCGCGTTGAGCGTGCCTGTCTCGATCTTCTTTACCTCTGCGGAGATAGCCTTGTTCTGGAGGTCTCCCCACTGTGCCACGAGCTGTTCACGCTCGACTTCCTTGATACCCTGCTTGATGACCTGCTTTGCCGTCTGTGCCGCGATACGTCCGAAATGCTTCGTGTCGAGCTTTATCGGGCATATATCCCCGAGGCCGAGGCGCTTGCTTATCGTGCGGGCTTCTTCAAGGGATATCTCGTTTGCGGGGTCTTCGACCTCCCCGACCACGTTTTTGAGTATCGAGACATCGAACTTGCCTTTTGCCACATCTATATCGAATTTTATATTTTCGCTTTTCGGATAGTCTTTCTTTATCGCTATCACGAGAGCTGCCTGTATTTTCTCAATGAGTGTATCCTCGCTCATACCTTTTTCTTTTGCGAGCAGGGTGAGAGCTTCCATAAGCTCTGCTGTATTTTTAGCCATTTTCCGTTGTTCCTCCTGTCAAAATAGATCCGAGTTCACTTTTACGCATTCCGCGAGCGTAAGCACGGTATATTCGCCGTTTTCTTCGAGCGTTATCGTGCCGCCGGCCTCGTCGTATGCGTTAAGGGTGCCGTATATGCTGAACTCCTTGCCCTTCTTGTCGCGCTTGGTCACGCGCACGCGTTCGCCTGTGCAGGCGCGGAAGTGCTCGGGGAGCCGCAGCTTTTTCGTAAGTCCCGGCGAGCCGACTTCAAGTATATCGACGTTCTTTATGAAGTCCTGTTTGTCCATTGCGGCATTTATCGGCGCCGAGATCTCCTCGCATTCGTCGCTGTCGATCCCGCCGTCTTTATCTACGAGGATACGCAGATACCACATCGCGCCCTCTTTCTCAAAGCATACGTCCCATAATTTCAGCCCGTACCGCTCGATTATCGGCAGCACCGCCGCGCGCGCAAGCTCTTCTGTCTTTGAACCTTTCTCAGCCGTCTCGCCCAACCCCTTTAACAAACAATTATGACCGGATCTGTCAACCCGGTCATACTCTGTCAATCATTATACACCATTTCATAGCATTTGTCAAGACTTTATCGGAGATTTTTTCAGAGAGATGAGAGAGTTGAGATGATTAAGAATGGGGAGCTCTTGGTGTTTGCCTTTAAGCGCCGCATCCATGCGGCGGTCTGAGCAAACACTTCAATGCATCCTGCATTGACCCCCGGACCCCCGCAAGGGGCCTGGTGCTTGCCTTTTAGCGCCGCATCCGTGCGGCGTTTTGAGCAAGCCTTTCAATGCATCCTGCATTGACGTCGGCCCTTGACCCGGCGGTGGCGCGGCCACACCGAATCCGCGTCGAGACTTTGTAGAGACTTGTCAGCTTTCGTCCGCGTTTATAGAATCGATTTAGCGGCGGGAAAGGTCTCTGCAAGCGGTCAAAGAAGCAAAACCTTTGCGTGATTAAAAATTGACAATTTTCGACAAATAATGTATAATAGACACAAGCCGGCTTCTTCCGCTTGGAAGGAGGTGAGGGCGCAATGGAATTTTGGATTTCATTTATTACTTCGATCATAGCAAGTGTATTCGCATATTACATTTGCAAGTGTCTCGATCGTAAGTAAGCTCGGCTGAGCACAAACAAAACGAAAAGGTGCGGGGGGTCGACTCCCCCGCATCTTTTCGTTTGCGTGTTGACGCTGGAATTTTGGATTTCAGTACTTTCGTACAATGATATTATAGCACTATAGTTTATATTTGTCAATACTTTTATCATTGAGGAAATTCTATTCCTCCACCGTAGTCTTCTTCCCGACGATGTAAGATACCCCGAACCCGAGTATAAGCGCGGCTGCCCCGATCATAGTATCGGAATTCAGCCCTAACCCGGGCGGGAATATGGCGTATATCGACCCGGCGACAAGTCCGAGTATCGCGGAAAA
>JAFTAG010000110.1 GCA_017458655.1 Ruminiclostridium sp.
ACCGCCCCGAGAAGCGTTCCGAAAATGCCCGACAGGAGCGCGATGATAAGAGTGGTGAGCAAGCCGTCAAGTATCATCTTCCAGCGGTCTTCTCTGATGAAATTGACGGTAAAGCCTGTCACCAGACCTTCTATGAAGTTTGAAGCCTTTGAAACGGTCACGGCCTCGGGAGTTTCCCTGACCACCAGATACATATCCGAGCCCACTACGGGGACGGTGATATTCAGGCGTTCGAGGCGCTCGGGAGTTATATACAGAGTATCCGCCATAATGTCGTAGTTCCCGGTGCTGAGCCCCAGTACCTCGGTCGGATAATCGACGCATTCATACACGGGTCTGTATCCTTCCCGCCTGCAAAAACCGTTCACGATCTCGATAAAGCGGCCCGTGAGCTCTTTTCCCGAATAGTAGCTCATAGGGAACCATGTTCCTGTCGTGGCAATATGAAGAATACCGTTTTCTCCCGAAAATTCTGAGTCAAGGTGCGCGTCGCCGTTTTCGGTCATATTGTTCCATTTGGCGGCAATGCGGTCAAATTCGCCGTTGCTCCTTATCTCCGCCAGATAGCTGTTGAACGCTTCTTTGAGCTTATCGCCATTTTCGGTCTTTGCCGTACCGAAGCCGTAGGTCACTGTTACGATCGGTGTGGCAATATATGCAATATCGCCATAATTCTCGTTCACCGAATCGAGAAAAGTGGTATATACAGCACCGGCATCTACCTTTCCGGCTTCGATCGCGGCAAACATATCCGCAAAATTGTTGTAATTGACGATCTCGCTGTCCGGGTACAGCTCCGCAGGCAGTTCTGAAAGCTCCGAGCCTGTAATGCCCGCAATTCTGGTTCCCGCAGCGCTGAATTCGTCAAGTCTGCGGCTGCTTGTAAGGTACGCGTAATCCGATGCTCTGACGATAACGGATACCTTCCCGCTTTGGGAAGATGAACCGTTATCGAGGTCATTGGACTTCAAATTGATCATTGCGGCAAGCCGGGGATGTTTGTCGAGTATATCCTGTTTATCCTCGTCATACACAAGGAATGCATCGATCACGCCCTCTTCGGCAAGCCTTGCGAGCTCGGTATTATCGGCTCCGAAAAGAACATCGTTGTCGTTCAATAATTTATCGGCGGCTGCATCTTCAAAATCCGATCCTTCCGTAATTCCTATGACTTTACCTTTCAGATCGTCATAGCTTTTGAGTTCTCCGCCGGACTGCACTATGCTTACCGTTCCGATAAGCTGCGGCAGCAGTATCGCAAGAATTATAAGGAGGACTATAACGACCTCCGCGATAATGATATTGCGTTTCTTTTTCCGATCGTTCATAATTGGCTCCGACTCCTACTCCCCAAATTGCTGTATATCTTTTTGAGCTCCTGTATGGTTTTAAGGAAACGATGATTAAAGATTGTGCGTCGATCGTGTTGTGAATTTAGTCGGCAGATTGTACAAATTTTCCGCAGGCTTGCCGGCGCAAGTCAAGGAAAAGTTGTGCAATATGACGGCTGAAGGCGCGATACGAGCGGTGTGCAAGATTTAATCAGCGGTTCCTTAATTATCACATTGCGGGGAAACCTTTAAAATACCCGTCGATCCGCTCCTTAGCGTCGGAAAGCACCGAATCGGTATCCGTGCCGTATATATCAAGTCCCTCGGCTTTGAAGCATACGATCTCGCTTATACCGTAGAAGCCCTCCGCAAGCGCCCTGACATACCCGTAACCATACTCGTCGTTATAGATCTTTCCGCCCGCCGTTGTGACATAGAACAGCTTTTTCGCCTTGCAAAGCCCAACGGGTCTGCCGTCGTCGGAATACTCGAAAGTCAGTCCGATAACGTTTATCTGCTCAAAATACTGTTTCAGAGTAGCGGGAAACGACAGATCCCAGAACGGCGCGGCAATAACTATGATATCCGCGTCCGCGAACCGCTCCGCGTGCGAGAACATCTCATTGCCGAGATCTTTGTCGGCGCAAGCCTTGTCACGCTTTGCGAGAAACGCTTCATCTGCGGTGGGGAATGTTATCTCGCAGAGCTTCACTCTTGATATATCGCCGGGCAGCTTTTTCAGCAGATGCTCCGCAAGCATCGCTGTTCTCGAATTGCTGCGGACAGTCGCGTCAATATACAGTATCTTCATTTTCAACTCTCCGTATTTCCGCTTTTTCAAGCCAATGCTTTCTTTCTTCCTCTATACAGTGAATACGCGAATACAGCTGCCGTGAAGACTCCGCCGACGATAAACGCGACAGTCATATCGAGCCTCAGACCGATCGGCGCGGTCAGTATGTATGTCGATGTTATAAACGAGTAGAAAACAAGCGGTATCGCGGGGATCCACAGGAACTTCGTTTTGCCGTGGCGCATCAGATATATCATTATCGAGGATGTCGCGAATATCGTGAGCGTCTGGTTTGCCCAGCCGAAGTATCTCCATATCGTGTTGAAGCCGTTCGCGTCGTTCTTTGCCCATATCAGCACACCGAGAGCGAGCGCGAATATCGGCACCGCAAGAAGCATACGGCTGCCGATCGTCTTCTGCTTGATGTGGAATGTCTCGGAGATCATCAGACGAAGCGAACGCAGCGCCGTATCGCCCGAGGTTATCGGGAAGATGATAACGCCGATTATCGCGACAATTCCGCCGATATTTCCGAGCATATTTCTGCAGATGACTCCCACAACGCTCGTAGGAGATATCTGCTGTAACGCGCCGTTCACGCTCTGGAAATATCCCCAGCCCGCGTCCGTGAGCTGCATGGTGATACCCGCGCTCTCTGCGCCGATACCGATGACCGCCATTGTTCCGGCTGCCCATATCATCGCTATGAATCCCTCGGCTATCATCATATTGTAAAACGCCATTCTGCCGTGCTTCTCGCTTTCAAGCGTGCGGGAAACGAGCGCGGTCTGCGAGCCGTGGAAGCCCGACATTATACCGCAGGCTACGGTCACGAAAAATGTCGGGATAAAGTTCTGACTGCGGAAATACGCGCCGAAGTCGAACCCGCCGAGCGTCTGGTCTCCGAATATCTCGGCAAGCTGATGACCGCCCACGAACAGCATGATAAATATACCGACAGCGGAAAAGATCAGTACAGCGCCGAGTATCGGATATATCTTGCCGATGATCTTGTCTATCGGGAGCACGGTCGCTATAAGGTAATACGCGAAGATAACACCGTAAATTATCCATGTCGAGGTTTCACCAGCTGTGCCGCCGAAGCCGAACAGCTGTGTCGCGGCAATATCTCCGGGAGTATAGATGAACACCACTCCGCACAGGAACAGCGTCAGACACACGAACCCCGTGAAGAACCAGAACACGCCCTTGTTATGGTGGCGTCTTATCATTTCCGGCATCTGTATGCCGCCCTCACGGGTGCAGATCATACCGTTGAAGTAGTCGTGAACGGCGCCGCCGATGACACAGCCTATCGGGATAGTGATGAACGCTATCGGTCCGAAAAGTATGCCCTGTATCGGGCCGAGTATGGGACCCGTGCCCGCGATATTCAGCAGGTTCACGAGGCAGTTCCGCCACCTCTTCATCGGGACGTAATCCACCCCGTCCTCGTTCGCATAAGCGGGAGTTTTCCTGTCATCGGGCGCAAACACCTTTTCGCAGAGCTTACCGTAAAGCAGTCCCCCGCCTATCAGGATAACTAATCCTATCATCAAGGTCATCATATTGTTCTTCACCTTTCATTCTTAAACTGTGTAATATGATCACTCATTTAACTCACCATAACATCCGGGAACGCAAATTTCGAGTCTCGTCACGATCCAGATCGCGGCGAAACCGCACCACAATTGTGAATTGTGAACTATTTCAGCCGTTTGCTGACGGTATGGTGAGTTAAATGGATAATCATGTAATAGACTGCAAGCCATCCGGGATATAGGAATTCCGTATAGCTTGCATTTTTGGGGTTTTCCAAACACTATCTACAATTTAAGATAATTTTTGTTTCTGTCTCCCCCGCCTCCGGCGGGGGAGACAGAAACGTGAAACTTAATTTTCCGCTTAAGTTGTGGATAGTGGTTTTCCAAAAGGATATTTATCAGCAGAATATTGTGTCAAATCCGGTCGTTTCGAATATTTCCCTGACTTGATCGTTCATATTGACAATGCTGAAATTATTACCGTCGTCAAGCGCTTTTCTCATTATCATAAGCACGCGCAGACCTGCGGAGGATATATATTCGAGCTCCTTCATATCAACGCAGATGCTTGTTATTTTACCCTTTGCCTCCGCGTCCTTGTAAAGCGCAAGAAGTCCGGGAGAGGTGATGGTATCGAGTCGGCCTGTCAGAGCAACGTTCAGGATATCATCGCTGAGCTTCACGTCCGCGTTGAAATTATCCTCCTTGCAGGTGAATTCCTCGACAGTGCCGGGCTTTGGAGTCATCACCCAGAAATTCACCTCGCCGAATGCTTCCGCCGCTTTTTCGGCGAGCTCCTTCGGCAGATCCTTGAGGGAAACGATCGGGTCGGGCAGATATTTCTTCATCGATACAAGCTCGAGGTCGAAGCCCATATCCGAAACGAATTTCTTGGCCTTTTCTCTGTCCTTATCGAAGAAAATATTGTTTTCCAAGGTAGTCTTTGCCATTGAGCCCCCACCGATATTTCCAAGGTTCGCGACAAGCTCCGGAGGCATACCGGCCAATGCGGCCGTCAGAGCTTTTGTCTGCGCGAGGTCAAGCTCATTATCGACTGTCACCCATTTTCCCCCGAATTCAAGCAGCAGCTTTCTGATATTTCCGAACACTGTCTCGATCTCGGACTGCGTAAGATACATCAGAAGACCCTCGGTCGTGATATGCAGTTCTCCCTTCGCACCCTCAAGAGCCTTTCTTAAGGAAGCGTAATTGGTCGCATCGACCTCGTGATAGATAATGTTCTCATTGTCCCCGATCGCTTCCTTTACCGCGGGCTTCATAGCGTCTATAACTGCGGGCAGATCGAAGCCGTAGAATTTTAAACCGCTCTTTGCAAGCTTTACGCCTCTTGCGGTATATCCGCAGGGCAGGTCAACGACATTTTTTGCGCCGGACTCTGTGAAATACTTATTCGACGCAAAGAAACGGGATTCGACAAGAGATTTGAAGATCGGAATGACCGACATAAGAGCGTTAAGTATCTGAGGCGGGATTTTAACCTCTTTTTCCTTGGTGTCCTCACCGAAAGCGCAAAAACCGAGTTTCTTTCGCAGATTTTCCGAATCCTCGTCTCCTATCCCCGCCACTATCTGCATACAGGACTGTGCGGTATTATATACGGGGTTGACTTCTTCTCTGAGCTTTTCAATATCGAATTCGCCTGACATAGTATTATTCTCCTTTAATCCTTGATATGCTGAATGAGATTTATCACAAATCCCGACGGTGCGATCATTACCGCCGACTTTGAGGTCTTTGTGTCCGCGGTGTTATTGCCGTAAATGTTTCTGAAGCCTTGTTCCGTAAGCAGCTTATACGCCGCGTCGAAATCATCGACATTCATACGAATGCCGACAATATCCTTGTCAAGCTGAAATTCGGGCATCGAGATATCCAGATAAAAGCCGTTCCCGTCCTTCATGCGGATAGCTTCGACATTATGCTCGCCTATCCCCTTCTGGTCATGGCGGGTCTCAAAGCCAAGCTCCCCGAAAAGCTTTTCCAGAGAAGCAGCGTCCTTTGTGATTATCTGCGGGTTAAAGGTCGTTATCTTCATTGTTATCGTTCCTTTCAGTCATGATCTTTGATATGCTGCGCAAGGCTTATCCGGAAGCCGGACGGTGCTGTCAGACCGATAGACTTTGAAGAAGGCATAACTATCGGCTTATCGGTATTTGACTTGAAACCGCGCTCTTCAAACATCTTATAGGCTTCATCGAAGTCGTCAACATTGATTCTGACAGTCATCTGATCGCTCTGTACATTTCCCGACTGCACGATATCCACATGATACCCGTTCTCATTTTCCATGCGGACACCTACTATTCCTTCGCGATCGGGGATCTTATCGTTCCTGTGCCGACGCTCAAAGCCGAGAGCTTCGAATACGGCTATCACAGACTCCGATTCTTTGGTTATGATCAGCGGATCAAAAGTCGTTATCTTCATTGTGACCATTTCCTTCCGTGTTATCAGTCGTTATCCTTGATATGCTGGCAAAGATCGAACGCGAAGCCCGACGGCGATGTCATCATCGCGGACTTGTTGGTCTTTGTCTCGACGGTATTGCCTCCCTTGGGAGTTGTAAAGCCCTTGCCGATAAGGAAATTGTAAGCCTCGTCGAAATCGTCAACATTCATGCGTATAAGCTGAAGGTCGCGCGGGAGCGAGAAATCCTCTACCTGCGAAATATCGACATAAAATCCGTTCGGGGTCTTCATTCGCACGTTTGTGAGACCCTTATCGGCGACATTTGCATCAAGAGTGTGGCGGCGCTCAAAGCCGAGCTCCTCGAATGTCTTGATGATCGGTGCCGCGTCCTTTGTGACGATAAGCGGGTTAAAGCCTGTGATCTTCATAATTGTTTCCTCCTTAGAATGCTATTGCAGCCGCAGCCTTTCTGCGGCTTTTTGCCTGTTTTGACCGATATGGTCACTTGATATGCCGGCAGAGACCTATCACAGCCCCGGACGGGGAAACAAGATAAGCATATTTGCTGCTTGCTGTGGTGCTCGGCGCAAAAGCCTTGGATTCATGAAATCCTTTGGATATGAACAGCTCATAGGCTTCGTCATAGTCATCGACATTGATCCTGACAGCTGTGACCGTCCGCGGTACAGCAGGCACCTCAAGAATGTCGATGTGAAAGCCGTTTGAGTCCTTCATACGATGCGCCGAAAACTCCACATCATTGTTTTCCGCTTTGTTGTGGGTCTGCACAAATCCGTGCTCTTCAAAAAGCTTGATCATCGGCTCGGGATCCTTTGCAATTATCTGTGGGTTAAAAGTCGTGATCTTTATAGGGCGTCCCTGCCGTAATAAATATATTGCAGCGGCAGCCTTTCCGCGGCTGCCGCCTGTTTACGGTCATTCCTTGATATGCTGCGAAACGCTGAATATCGTGCCTGTGGGCGATACCATGATATTGAACTTTGAGGAGCCGGTATCGACCGTCTCTTTTGCAGCCTCATGCCTTGCCATTCTGAAGCCGCGCGCTTTAAGGAATTCGGCGGTCTCATCAAGGTCGCTCACATTCATGCGTATCATCGTATGTTCTTCCTCAGCCTGCGAGATATCCACATGGAATCCGTCGGGATTCTTCATACGGACATTGGTGACGCTGTGCATACCTATATCATCTTTTGTGTGGGTGCGTTCAAAGCCGAGCTCCTCGAACAGCTTGATGACATTCTCTGCGTCCTTTGTGATGATAAGTGGGTTGAAGCTTGTGATCTTCATAATAATTTCCTCCTGAATTGAAAATTTTTTATTGCAGCCGCAGATTATCTGCGGTTTTTGCCTTTTTTACGGTCATTCCTTGATGTGCTGTACAATGCTGATGACAAAGCCCGAGGGCGAGAACATAGTAGCTGCCTTTGCAGAGTTTTCGTTGAGCGTACCGTCACCTCTGCTGTTCTTAAATCCGTATTTCAGCAGTATCTGATATGCCTCGTCGAAATCGTCCACATTCATACGGATAAACGTCATATCACCGGGTATCCGATCATTCTGCGCGATATCAACACGGTATCCGTCGGCATTGACCATATCGGTGTTTGACGAACCGGAATCGGTGATAACGGAGTGGTGTCTCTGCTCAAACCCCAACTGCTCAAAAAGCTCTACGGCAGATGCCCGGTCTTTTGTAACGATGATAGGGTTGAAACTTGTGATCTTCATAGGCTGTTCCTCCAAAAACAGAAATATATCGCATTATCCACGGCTTATGCCTGTCATTACGGCGGACTTAATTCATTTCCCGTCCGTCCCGTAATATTTAAATCCCAGCATGGTAAGATCGTCAAACTGCGGCGCGTCCTTAACAAATGCGTCAACCGCCTTACGCACGCCCTTTAGCACTTCCTCCTGCGAATTATCGGCAGGCATCGCGTTGAGCGCGTCAAGAGTACGCTCTGTGCCGAAAAGCTCATTATTGGCATCGGTGGCCTCCGCGACACCGTCGGTATAAACGAATATACTGTCGCCTTTTTTGAGAGTTATCTCATAATCCTTATACTTCGCAAAGTCCGCGGCACCGACCGCAAACCCGTGCTTATCCTTGAACAGCTCATACCTGCCGTTTGAGTTTAGCATAGGGTATTCGTGTCCGGCGCTTGCCGCGGTCAGCTTTCCCGTGCGTATATCGAGTATCCCCAGCCATACCGTCACGAACATTTCGGCCTCGTTGTTCGAGCATATATGCTTATTCACCCTCGTGAGTATTTCGGCGGGAGTACCGCCCATAAGCGCGTGATCGTTTATAAGTATCTTTGATGCCATCATAAACAGCGCCGCGGGCACGCCCTTCCCGGAAACATCGGCTATGACCATGGCAAGACGGTCGTCGTCGATAAGGAAGAAGTCGTAGAAGTCACCGCCGACCTCCTTTGCGGGTTCCATTGAGGCATAAATATCGAACTCGGGACGTCCGGGGAACGCGGGGAACATATTCGGGAGCATACCGCTCTGTATGCTCGTGGCAAGCGACAGCTCCGCCCCGATACGCTCCTTTTCCGAGGTTATTCGCTGAATATCGGAAATATACTGTACGGTGCGTCCCGACAGATCCGCGAACGCTTCCGCAAGCGCTTCTATCTCGTCTCCCGTCTTGTAATCGTCCGACATCATAAACCGAAGCTCGCTGCCGCCAAGGTCGGTAATTCGCTTTGTCATACTTTCCAGCGGCTTCACGATGCGCTTTGCGAAATTTACAACAACGATCGTTCCCACCACGATCACGGCCGCAAGTATCACGAGTACCCATATTTCTGTCTGCCGTGTGCTTTCACGGAATGAAGCCGTGGCATTGTCGTTTATCTTCTCATACTCGGCGAGCATTGCCATTGTAGGCTGCTCGGTCACCGCCTTGCCGACGACCGAAATCACCGCCCAGCCGACCGAGTCTATCGGAGTACCCGTCATATAGTATTCGTTCCCGTCAACATCGACCTTGCGCAGACCCGTTGAGCCTGCAAGCGCATCGGTAACGAAGGCGGCAAGCCCGGCATTTGCCGACGCTCTCAGATCTACGGCGTTCTCCGAGGTCGAAACGGTGAACAGGCCGTTATTTTCGGGGGCGAAGATGGTATGCCCTTCATTGTTGACAACACATATAAAGCTTCCCTCACCCGAAGACGACTCTATATATGACGACATAGAGTCAAGGAACAGATCCGCTCCGATGACTCCCACCAGCCTGCCTTCCGCATACACGGGCGCCGAGCAGGTTATGCAGAGTATCCCGGTATAATTGTCCTCATAAACATCCGAGAACCAGATATCCCCGCTTTCCACCGCGCCGGTGTACCAAGGTCTTTCACGAACGGGGAAATTTATCACATCGCCGTTTTCATCGAACTTATTGGAGGAATGCTCGTCAACGCAAAGGTGAGTGCCGTCCGCGAGCCCGAAATATACGGTGTTCAGCATTGTCGTGCTTTTATACATCGCGATCATCGTATCGTTCATATGCGCCGCAATGCCGAGATATCCGGAGCTTTCGTAGTCAACGCCCTTCTCCCAGAGCACCTGCGCCGCGGGAGTCCCCTCGTTCGCAGCGACAGGAGGGGAGAACGGTGCCGGCTCGAAGCTGTCCTTATGCTCAAACAGCCCTGTCGCCAGCGTTTGCAGCGTCACAACATCGGTCTTTAGGTCGCCGAACATATCCCCGGCTATATATGCCTGCAAAGCGGTAGTCTTTGTCATAGAGCTGTCGATGACCCGACCCATCGTTCCCTCGGAGACCGCGGAAATGGAGGCCTGCTGCGCCTCGTTCGTGCTGCTTACGATGTCGCCCACAAGCTTGTACTGATAATACGACACAGCACCGAAAACAATGATTATCACGAGTACAAATATCAGTACAAGATTGAATATTTTCTGGAGCAGACCGCCGACAGTCATTCCAAATATCTTTTTCATTGTTTCCCGGTTCCTTTCATTATCTGTAAAATGACAACAGCTGCGCTTTGCCCGGAGGATCGATCATAAGCGCCCTTATGAAGAAAATTTTACTGTCAGCACGTTCTTTTCATCACGGGCGTAATTTATTTCCGAGGCCAGCTTCTTTACTATCATCACCGAAAGCTCGTCGCCGTCGGTGAAGGGATCGTATTTCCCGCCGCCGTAGGATATCGTCATAACCGCGCTTGCGTCCGTTTCGGAATATTCGGCGGAAATGTTTATCGGGAAGCCGCTTTCTTCGCGGTCGAGCCTGCCGACGATATTCTGTGTCACAAGCTCCTCAAAGGCAAGCTGCATATTGCGGACTGTACGGGCGTCGATGAGGTTGTCTCTGCCGAACCGATCGATCTTCGAGATAAAGCCGATAAAATCGAAGTCGGACGAGGCTATCTCAAGCGTGAGCTGTTTCAGCCGCTTGATGAATATTCTCGTTTTTTCCTTCATCGGGTCTTCAAATATCTGCTGCGGAGTTCCGTCCTCGTAGATACCGCCCTCGTCCATATAGAACACGCGGTTTGAAACGTCACGCGCGAATTTCATTTCGTGTGTGACGATCATCATCGTCATTCCCTCTTTGGCGAGAGAGCGGATAACAGACAGCACCTCGCCCACCATAGTCGGGTCAAGCGCGGAGGTCGGCTCATCGAACAGTATCATCTCCGGCTTCATCGCGATCGCGCGGGCGATAGCCACACGCTGCTTCTGACCGCCGGACAGCTCGTCGGGGTAGTTCTCCGCTTTCTCGGCGAGCCCTACCCTTTTCAGCAGCTCCATACCCTCCCTGCGAGCCTGCTCCTTCGGGATCTTCAGCAGGTTCACCGGCGCGGACATTACATTCTCGATGATGTTGAGATTTGAAAACAGATTGAAGGACTGGAACACCATTCCCATTTTACGGCGAATAAGCGAGATATCGCATTTCGGGTCGGTGATGACCTCGCCGTCGAAGGTGACGGTCCCCGAGGTCGGTTCTTCAAGCTGATTTAAACAGCGCAGGAGCGTGGATTTGCCCGTTCCCGAGGGTCCGATCACGGAAATGACATCACCCTTGTTGATCTCGACGCACACATCTTTAAGCGGCGTTACATTCGGGTATTCCTTGCGCAGATGTTCTATCTTTATCATGCTCATTTCAAAGCACCTCTTTTCCTGCTTCTCTTGTCAATGCCTTTCAGAATTAATTTAAGTATCAGCGATATTATCCACGCGAGAATGAAGTAGATGATCGCCGTTGCGATAAGCGGGAAAAACGCTTCGTAAGTGCGGCTGCGGATAATGTCGCTCATTTTTGTCAGATCCTGTATCGCGATGTAGCCCACTATCGAAGTGCTTTTCAGCAGCGATACTATCTCGCCTCTGTAAACGGGCAGGAACCGCACCGCGGCCTGCGGGAAGATGAACTTGAAGAATGCCTGGTTTTCGTTGTAGCCGAGAGCAAGTGCCGCTTCACGCTGCCCGGCGTCGATGCTCTCGATGCCGGAGCGCATTATCTCCGACGCATAAGCTCCGAAGTTCAGCGTAAAGCCGATAACAGCCACCCATGCCGCGTCAAGTCCCGACTTGCCGAGAACAACATAGTATAGTATCATCAGCAGAACGACTATCGGCGTTCCCTGCAGCAGCTTGACATAGATGTTGGAGATCACATTCGCGAGCCTGCTGCCGGTGCGGCGGAACATACAAACAAGGAACGCGAGCACCGAGCCGAATATTGCCGACATCACGGTTATAATGCAGGTGGTGACGATGCCCTCGACTATCAGCTTCCAGCGGTCTTCACGGATAAAGTTCTTCTCGAAGCTCAGAACGATGCTGTCGAGCCACGACTGCTCAGGCTCGGTTTCCTGTACGGAAACGGCGCGTACCAATATTCCGTTTTCGATAGGATATATCGGGTCGGAAAAATCAATAGCCTCCCTGCGCTCGTCCGTAATATTGAGATTTGCGAATATGCAGTCTATGCTGCCCGACTGCGCGGCCGCGATGATGCCGGAATAATCTATGACCTTGAATTCTATATCCGCCCCGAGCCATGCGGCAAACCTTCTTGCCATTTCAACATCGTAGCCGGTAAGCTCTTTTTCGTAATAGAAGCTGTACGGCTCGACCGTTCCCGTTGTACCCACGACAAGCGTAAACTCCGGAGAAGCCGCGGGCTCGATCTCGGGCATGGTATAGTTTTTATCGACCGCCCAGCGCCTGAACATATCATCAAGCGTCCCGTCCGCATTTTTCTCCGCTATGAATCTATTTATGCTGTCCTCAAGGCCGCTTACCTTCGTTACCCTTGACAGGCCTATCGCCACATCTATCGACTCTCCGAGGTTGTCGTCAAGCAGCATTACGCCCGAGATCCCGCTGTCAACGGCGATCTGCAGCTGCCGCCGCTCGAACACGAACGCGTCGATCTGCCCGGCGCGCACCGCCTCCAGAGCCGCAGTTAGGCTTTCATACATAAGCTCCTTCGCTTCCGGCAGATATTTCTCCACCGCAAGCATTCCGGACGCTCCCGTCCATACGCCCACCGTGCGGTCGGGACTGTTCAGCTCATCGAGCGTTACGGCAGGGACGAGCTTGGCTTCATTTGTATCTGTTTCCTTTTTTACCACCGGTATAGCGTCAGTGGTGTAATACGGGTCGGAGAAATTCACGCTCTCCGCACGTTCTTTCGTTATCATTATATTGGCGCAGGCAATATCCACCATTCCCGATGTTACAGCGGGGATCATGGCGGAAAATTCCGCGGTGCTGATATTCAGCGCATAGCCGTATTCACGGCAGTAGCGAGTCGCAATATCTATCTCAAACCCTACATTTTCGCCGTCCTTTATGTAGGAGTACGGCTGCATAGTCGCGGTCGTGATGAGATTCAGAGTGCCGTTTTCGCCGGTAAGTCCCGATGTATCGACGACCTTTTTGTCCTCGTCGTCACCGAACCATACCGACACGAGCTCGTCATAGGTACCGTCCGCTCTTATCTTTTCGAGAAAATCGTTCATCTGATCGCGGAGATATTCCTTATCTGCGGATCTCTCGAAGGCGAACCCGTAAGGCACCTTGGTGAATACCTCTTTAAGCATGGTCATGCTGTCGTACTGCTTCACAAACTCTTCCGCCGTTGCTTTCGGAACGATAAAGCTGTCGATAACTCCCGAATCGAGCGCAACGCCCAGATCCGCCTGATTATTGAACTGATACAGGTCGGCTCCCGGAAAACGCTCGTTTATCATCCCCTCGTACAGGCTGGCTGTAATAACGCCTATCTTCTTATTCTCCGCGTAGTACGAGAACGGTCTGTCCTCAACGGCCGAATCATTCGTCCCGGCATTTCCGTCCGAAGCAGTCACCATAACAATGGTGCTCCCCGACTGTTTATCCGAGAAATATACGCTTTCCGCACGTTCCTCGGTGACCGTAAGGTTAGCGGCCGCCATATCGTATTTTCCCGAGGCGATACCAGGTACCACGCCCGCGAAGGTCATCACGGAAAAGCTTGGGTTATAGCCGTATTCCCGGCAGAACATAGCCACAAGCTCGATCTCGTAGCCTGTAAGCATTCCGTTATATGCAAATTCATACGGCGGAATCGTTCCGGTGCAGGCTATATTCAATGTTCCGTTTTCTCCTGAAAATCCGGTCAGATCGACAGACTGCTCTATATTGCCTTTTGTCCACTTGTCAAGCAGCGTGTCCAGTGTTCCGTCGGCTCTGAGCTTTGCGATAAATTCGTTTATCTTATCACGAAGAGCCGCGCCCTTTTCGGTCTTGGGGAACGCAAACGCATAAGGCACCTCATCTGCGGCTTCCTTAAGCCAGAACAGCGTGGGGTTCTCCGCTTTCATCGTTGTGGCCTGCTCTATCGACATAAGATAGCCGTCTATTTTCCCCGACACTGTCGCAAGCGCAAGATCGGAGACCAAATCATAATAAACATATGCCGCGTTCGGGAATATCCTCTTCACAACGGGCTCATAAGCGCTGCCGGTAAGTATCCCTATCTTCTTGTCCGCAAAATATGATAGAGGGGTATCCTCGGTAACGGTATAGTATGACTGTGCAATATCGGAGGCGCTTACAGCAAGCGCGATACCGCCGGTATAGATAGGATCCGAAAAGTTCATGCTCTCTTTCCGCTCTTCCGTAACGGTCGCACAGGCCGCCAATATATCATAGTGCCCCGCGGAGATACCCGCGATCGCCGAAGCCACACCGGTCTGATCGAAATTGCAGTCATATCCGTATCTTCGGCAGAATTTCTCGACAAGCTCTATGGAATACCCCGTAAGCTCCCCGTCCGAGATCATGGAAAACGGAACATTTGTGGAGATCGTTACGATATTCAGAGTACCGTTTGTATCGTCAAGTCCGGAAAAATCTACCCTGTTCTTTTCCGAGCCTGCCGAGAACCACTTATCCTCCATTTTTTTCAGCGTCCCGTCCGAGCCGAATTCAGACAGCATTTCGTTAAACTGCCCGATCAGGACATCTGCTTTTTCGCTGTTCTTCTGGAACGCGAAGCTGTAATCCTCCTTTTTCAGCATATCGCTCAAATACCCGATCTCAGGCTGCTCGATATGGATCATTCTGAGTATAGGCTCATCGTACATGAAGCAGTCTATTTTATTCTGTTTCAGCGCAAGGATAAGGTCACTCAAAGTATCATAGTAAAAATACTCGCTGTCGGGCAGGAACGTAAAGGTCGGTTTTTCAAGGCTTGAACCGGTAACTATGCCCACGCGCTTTCCTATGTAGTCCTTATAAGAGATACTCCCGCTGCTGCCGGCACTCGCGGCAGCGCTTTTTTCGGCTTGCTGCTCTTTCTGCGGCAGCAGCGCCAGCAGTATCCCTCCGGCTATCAGCAGCAATAAAACAGCTATTATGATAATATCAACTTTCTTTGTATTCTTTCGCATAACATATTTCTCCTATAGGGCTCCTCTAAAAACCTATTGTCGTTCAGGCGTGCCGACATAAAGTCGGCAGATTGTACAAATTTTTCGCAGGCATACTGTCGTATGTCAAGGAAAATTTGTGCAATATGACGGCTTTAGGACGGTGCGAATGGGCGGCA
>JAFTAG010000111.1 GCA_017458655.1 Ruminiclostridium sp.
AAACTTCATAGAAGGTCTGGTGACAGGCTTTACCGTCAATTTCATCAGAGAAGACCGCTGGAAGATGATACTTGACGGCTTGCTCACCACTCTTATCATCGCGCTCCTGTCGGGCATTTTCGGAACGCTTCTCGGGGCGGTCATCTGCCGTTTGAGAATGAGCCGTAATACCGCCGCGACAGCATTCGCGAGGGTATATGTCAAATCCATTCAGGGCATACCGATACTTGTTCTGCTTATGATGCTGTATTACATAGTGTTCACAAGTGACGCGATACCGGCGCTGTATATCTGCGTTATCGGCTTTTCGCTGGATTTCGCGGCGTATTCCTCGGAAATTTTCAGGAACGGCATCGAGGCAGTCCCGCCCGGGCAGGCGCGCGCCGCCAAGGCGCTCGGCTTTACTCCCGTCCGCGGCTTTGTAAAGGTCGTTCTTCCGCAGGCGCTGAGACACATTATCCCCGTTTACAGCGGACAGCTCGTTTCTATGGTGAAGCTCACCTCGGTGGCGGGTTATATCTCGGTGCTTGAGCTTACCAAGGTCTCGGATATCATCAGGAGCCGCACCTATGATGCGTTCTTTCCGCTTATCACCTCGGCGCTGATATATTTCCTGCTGTCGAATATACTTATCGGGCTGCTGAAGCTTGCGGGAAAAAAGGTCAATATAAGCTCCCGCGGGAAAAAGCTCGGGGGCGTGGATACCGGTATTACGGTGAGACCGGCCGGTAAACGGATCGGACGCGGCAAATTTGAAGCAGGCAGGGAGCTGCTCGTCATAGAGCATCTCGGTAAGAGCTTCGGGAACGTAACGCCGCTCAAGGACGTGAACTGCACCGTAAACGCGGGCGATGTGATCTCCGTGATCGGACCCTCCGGCACGGGAAAAAGCACGATGCTGAACCTTATAAATCACCTTGAAGAGCCGGATAACGGAAGGATCGTCTTCGACGGAGAGGACACGCTCGGAGCCGGCTATGACTTCAACAGCCTGCGCCGCCGCGTGGGAATGGTGTTCCAGTCATTTAATCTGTTTCCGCACCTTACCGTCATTGAAAATGTGATGCTCGCGCAGACCGAGCTGCTGAAACGCACAAGGCAGGAGGCGTATGAGCGGTCAATGGAGCTGCTCGAAACGGTGGGGCTTTCGGGAAAGGCATCAAGCTATCCCTCCGAGCTCTCGGGCGGGCAGCAGCAGAGAATAGCGATCGCGCGCACGATAGCCATGGATCCCGAGATAATCCTGTTTGACGAGCCTACAAGCGCTCTTGACCCCACAATGGTGGGCGAGGTGCTTTCCGTGATACGCAATCTTGCGCAAAACGGTATGACTATGCTCATCGTGACCCACGAAATGAAATTCGCGCACGATGTATCGAACCGCGTATTCTATATGGACGAGGGCGTTATCTACGAGGAGGGCACACCGGAACAGATATTCGAGGAGCCTATGAAGGAGCGTACCCGTGTATTCATCAAGCGCCTGAAACAGCTCTCGCTGGAAATAGCCTCGCCCGATCTCGATCTTATCGGCGTCATTACTCAGATCGAAAAGTTCGGCAGAGACAATATGCTTTCGCCCGTTATGATACGCAATTTACAGCTCACGTTCGAGGAGATCGTGTCGCAGAATGTCGTCGGCCGCAGCGGCGTATATCCGATAAATATCGGTATCGAGCACTCCGAGACCGATGAAACGGAAACGATGTCGATAACCTACGGCGGCGAAAAGTACGACCCGTTCACGGACGGCGATGAGCTTTCCGTGATGATCGTGAAGAAGCTTGCAGCCTCGGCAGAGTACAGTTATGATACGGAAAACAGGATAACGGTAAGATATGCCGCGGTATATAACGGCGCTTGAAGCACATGATCGCAGATCCGGCGGTATCACCGAAGTCAATGGCGGAAAGGCTCTGCGATCACGAAAGGACAATGACCTATGGACGAGAAAAAAACCGAGGCAGAAAAAAAGATCGATATTAGATTTCTGTATATCCTTCCGTCACTGCTCGCGCTCATATTTGCTGTCACAGCTTTTGCGTATCAGTTCGGGAATCAGATCGTTGACCTGAAAAACACCTGCTACACCCTCTATCTGAACACTCCCGATGACAGAACCACGGACGAGATGATCGATGAGGTGGACAAGCTGCTGGTGGATCACAACATTCCGGGCTTCACGATAAACCTGAATACCCAGGGCGCGTTCGTTTCGGACGGTGAGCTCCAGATCGACGATTCGATGCAGATATCGCTAATGGACATCTCACGAAATATGGTCTATAATATCGCGGAGGAGCTTCGGGATACCTACGATGTAACGGTTATGATACAGGAATACATCGTAAAGGTCACTTATCTGCGAAGGGAAGAACAATGAGTTACGTTATTCGTCTGATCCTTTCAAACGTACTTTCATTTGTCAGCTTTCTGTTCATCGTTTTTTACAGTATCAATACCAACAGAAAAAGAAGACTTGGGATAAGTTTGCTGATGATGATCCTGCAGATCGCGGT
This sequence comes from Ruminiclostridium sp., assembly GCA_017458655.1. Lineage (GTDB taxonomy): Bacteria > Bacillota > Clostridia > Oscillospirales > Ruminococcaceae > Ruminiclostridium_E. The sequence continues at coordinate 2,520 of JAFTAG010000111.1, forward strand.
ATATGTCATTATCGAGCACTTTGACGCCGCTGTTGCGACCCTGTTTGGATTGCTGAGAAACTATTTATGTATGAAATACACGGACAGGAAGGACGGACTTGCCGTTAAAATAGCGATACTTGCGGTCGGGACAGCGTTCTCGGCATGGTGCGCCTCTCAGAGCGGCGGGACATTAATTTCCTATCTGCCGGCGGTGAGCTTTCTGTTCAGCTCCTGCGGCTACTATCTGACGAAAAGCTCCGGTGCTCTGCGGGTGATCGATGCTGCCGATATCACGGTGTTCTGGCTGGCATTCGATTTTTTAAATCTGATGGCATTCAATGTTGTGATCGACCTGTTCGTTGTACTGTTCCCGTTCGCGGAGCGGTATGTGAAGCTGGACAAAACGGACAGCTCGGTACAGCGTAAGACCGACGCTGCTCCCGAGCTGTCCGGACGGTAGGGGCGCAGACTGCAACGAACGAGGCTCCATAACTATTCATTATTTCTCCCTGTGTTAGTGGATAGTGAAGAATGAATAATGAACAGTGAATAGTTGTGGTTGCGCTGCGCGCATGATTTTATGGTGAATTATCCGGGTGATCATATTTTAAAAAGATCCGCCGCCCGATCGGGCAGCGGATCATCATTTTATCGGCTTGTTATTTGATATTCCGGGAAGGGTCACTTCTCGATATTGAGCAGATCCGCAAAACCGGTCACATCAAATACCTCAAGCACCATTTCGGTGGGCTTGCAGATAATGAGCTGACCGTCGGAAGCGGTCATTGTCTTGTGCAGAGAAAGCAGCACACGGAGTCCCGAGGAGGAGATATACTCGACCTCTGTGAAATCAAGAATCAGCTTTTTTATGCCGCTGAGCTCGCCCTTGAACTCGCTGTCGAACTGGGGAGAAGTCGTAGTATCGATACGCCCCGTAACTTTCGCGGTCAGGGTCTCGTTGTCCTTTGTTTTTGTTACGCTGAGTGTGCTCATAATATTGTACTCCTTTAAATTGATTTTTCAGCCGATCGTAAAGCTCCGAAAAGCCCATTAAATAAAGAACTTTTACAATTATATAATCGGGTATCTTCTCCGTTTTATGATATAAAAGTTTAATTAATGTCTCTCCTCGCCGGAGACGGGGAGAGAGACGCTTCGGGTTTTACGGCCGCCCGAATTATTTATTGTTTCGGGTGTTATGCACGTTAATAGGGGGGAATTTCCGAAATTGTCAGGTGTCATCGTTTTTACGGAACGAACGCCAAAGCACCAGCATTGCGAGACCTATGCCAGCCGCCACGGCTCCGACCTTAACGCCTGTCGGTATCTCAGCGGGCGGCTCGGTGTAGCTCCCGTTTATCCTGTAATCGACCAGCGGCATCAAAGTCCTGCGTTCTCTGCGGTTCAAGTCGTCAACGATGTAGGAGTCGCTGTCGAGCACCATTGTCTTTCGTGACTCCGCCGAATAGGGCTCCCATTCGAGCCCGTCCGCGGACGGGTCGCCCGTGACGGCGAAATTCACCCACATCTGCTGCACCAGTGCCGCGAGCTTCGTGTCTATGTTGTCGCCCGTGTAGATAGTATCCTCAAGGTTGTTGAACACATACGCGAGCTCGACCGCGTGGCAGGCTCCCATATACGGCAGCGCGGACGGATATTTCCAGTAATACATATATACGGAGTTCCCGTGAGCCGCGTGTGCCTGTGCCTGCCGTACAGCGGGCAGACGGAACAGCAGGTCGTTGAACAGCTCGGTTATCTGCCATGTGCGGTGCGGCTCTCTCTGCGATACATACCGCAGAAAGCTGTACGCACGCCTTTTGTCCATATCCTTCATATGCTTAAGTGTCGCGGCCAGCAAGACTCTGCTCATCACCCTGTACTGCGCCATTCCGCCCACGTCCAGCAGCCAGTAGCGCAGCTCGTCGGCGTTCGTTCCTATCATCATTTTTACGGGGAACGCATCGCCGTTCTCATAGGCTTCATACAGGTCTTCGGGAAGCACTATCCCATCGCGCTCGGGGAAGTTGTTGCAGTCATTGAGCTTTTCGTTAGCCTTGATAAGCTTCTCTGTCGGAAGCGCGGCAAGCTCCCGCATTGTCCTTGCACCCGTTTCCTTAAGGAGCATATCGGTGATCTTTTTGCACTCTTTTCTGCTGTATGTGAGCGCCACGGAGCCGCTTTCCGCGATGATCTTTGTGAACAGGCCATTTGCCGAGGGTATCAGCGGGAGCAGGGAAACGCTGCCCGCGCCCGCCGATTCGCCGAATATGGTCACATTGGAAGGATCTCCGCCGAAGTTCTTGATATTTCTCTGAACAAACCGCAGAGCACATATCTGATCGAGCAGTCCGAGGTTTCCCGCTGTCGGGTATGCCTCTCCTCCCGGTATGGTGGAAAGATCGACAAATCCCATTATCCCGACACGGTAAGCTATCGTCACAAGCACGACCTCGGGGTGCGCCTTTACGAAGTTGTGGCCGTCGTAGAGCGGGTCGGCAGTGCCGCCCCACCCGTAGTTGCCGCCGTGTATGAACACCATGACCGCACGCTTTGAGCCGGGATATCCCTTTGCTGTCCATACATTCAGGTAAAGGCAGTCCTCGCTCTGATGATACATAGATGCGCGTTCGGAATCCAATTTCGTCTGTATCGGAGAGCTTCCGAAGTGATACGCCTCATAAACGCTGTCGGACGCCGTCACGGGAACGGGATCCTTCCAGCGCAGCTTACCCACGGGCGGCTGCGCGAAGGGTATGCCGCGAAACGCGACCACACCCTCCTTTTCTTTGCCGACAAATGTGCCGTTTATGCAGGAGACCGCCGTGCCTGTGTCGTATTCACCGGTTATTGTGTTGTTTTTTCTGTATTCTTCCATTGATGCAGCTCCTTATTTCTTCTTGGAGAATATACCCTTGACGGTCTGGAAGAAGCTCTTCTTGTCTGTGAGCTTCTTTTTCAGCTCGCCGACTGTAACGTCCTTCTGCGAGTTGTGCGTAACGAGGGACTGCGCGGTCTTGACGTATATATCCTTGAATTTCTCGATGCTGCTCTCTTCGTAGCGGCTTGCCGCGAAGTCTATCATCAGCTGCAGGCCGTCCGCGCCGTCGAGTATCTCCATATCGAGAATAGTCTGCGAAGCCGCCTGGTTCTGACGTACATCTATCTGCTCGATATCGAAGCCCTCAAAGCCGCCCATATCGCGTATATCCTGCTGATACAGGAGGTAAGCGCTCTCGTTCTGCGCAACCTGATTGTTAAGATCGACATAAGGATAGCAGCTGTGCTCGATGCCCTTCTGCACCTGATCGTGAACGTCCGCGAACACATCACGGAGCGTAGTTTCGTCCTTGAAGCGAATGCCTATGGGCAGGTCGCGGAACAGCAGACCTACGCTGCTCATCATCTGAAGGTCTTCGCGCCCGTTGTATATCCACGACAGCTTGATGTCGGACTTGTTGTTGTATATTGATATCGCAAGCGCCGCCACGGTGATGAAGAACTCGTTCCTGCTTATCTTGTAGGAGCGCTCCATAGCAGCCATCTGCGGTTGCTCGATACCGAGGGAGGTCAGCAGCTCGCCCATTTCGTTCTCGCGGGATTCGTGGTCGGTGGCCGGATAGCTCGACCATTCAATGCCGTCATAGCGTCCCTCGAAATACTTTTTGCTTTCCTCGTAAAGCTCGGAATTGACCGCTTCCTCGCGCTGTTTGAGCATCAGGTAGTAGTAATCCGGCTCTATCGGCATTCCCATGAACGCCTTGCCCACGCCGCCGAGGAACACCTTGAGCGAGGTGCCGTCAAACAGCGAGTGATGTACGTCGAAGAAGATATATACATTCTTTTCGGTCTCGAATATGCGGCAGCGGTAGAGCTTTCCGCCGATTATCTTGAACGGGTAAACGAGGGTGTCCTTAACGAATTTGAACTCGAACTCGGACAGCCGCTCAACGTGGATATCCTGCAGGATATCGGGAGTATATCTCTGCACGAGCTCGCCGTCGTCGTTGTAGGAGAAGGTGGTGAGCAGGGCAGGGTGAGCTTCGATCGCGGTCTTCATCGCCTGAGTCAGAGCCTCGGGGTCGAACAGCTCCTTGTCCGCCTTCATTACCGAGAACAGGTTGTACATCGTGGAATTCGGCGTGTAGAGCTGATAGTCGATCATATAGAGCTGCTCGGTAGTGAGCGGGTGCTCCGTCTGCAGGGATTCCTTGTTCTTCTCGTCGGGATCGATGCCGTCGTCGTTCGCGTGCATTTTCTCATACAGCTTCGCTATCTTTTCCGGCGTTCTTCCGCGGAACACCTCGCCCGCGTTCAGACCGGGCAGATCGCACTCCTGAATAAGCTCGATAGAGCCGAGGGAATCTCCGCCCATTTCGTAGAAGTCATCGTGTATGCCGACCTGACTGAGCTTGAGCACCTTCGCCATGGCGTTGCAGAGCTTTTCCTCGATGTCGTTCGTGGGAGCTACATAATCGCTCTTGAAGTCCTTCGCGTCCGGGGCGGGGAGCGCCTTGCGGTCGAGCTTGCCGTTGGGTTTGAGCGGCACGGAGTCTATCTTTACATAGTACGACGGTATCATATAGTAGGGGAGACGCTTCATCAGCTCCTTGCGAAGCTCCTCCGTATCGAACTTTATATCCTCCTTGTAGTACGCGCAGAGGTAGCTCTTTCCGCCCTCCTCGATGCCCTTTGCCGCCGCCCAGTCGATGCCGAGCACCTGCTTTACCGCGGCTTCTATCTCGGCGGGCTCGATACGGTTGCCGTTTATCTTTATCATATCGTTGGAGCGCCCGAGCAGGACGTAGTTGTTGTTCTCGTCCTTTCTCGCAAGGTCGCCCGTGTGATAAATACCGTTAACGAAGGCTTTTTTGCTTTCCTCGGAAAGATTTATGTAGCCGCGGACATAGGGGTTCTCAAAGCAAAGCTCGCCTATCTCGCCGTCGGGGCTTTCGCTGCCGTCCTCGGTATGCAGGGTTATCTTTGTTTCGACCGCGGGCTGTCCTATCGGGCAGGAATCGTAGGGCTTGTCTATCTTGAACACGCCCACCGCGAAGCCCGACTCGCTGCACGCGTATATGTTGATGAGGTCGAGGTTCTTGTTATAGATGTTGTTTGCGGGCTCGGAGCCTACAAACAGCATACGCAGGAACGGTCCCGTCTGATTGCCGAGCATACGCACGTAGGAGGGAGTCAGGAACGTAATGGTGATGCGCTTGGTTATGAAGAATTTCGCCAGCGCGCCGGGATTTTTTATGGTCGCGTAGGAAACGATGAAGTTCTTGCCCTTGAACACGTTCAGACCCGCAAGGATAACGATAACGGTCGCGACAAAGTTCATCGGGGCGAGTGTGGCGAGCCTGTCATTGCTTGTGAAGGGTATCTCGCCGTTCAGCTTGATAGACTCTATGGCGCGCTCGAGATTGCCGCGCTCGTGAAGAACGCCCTTCGGGTTGCCCGTGGTGCCGGAGGTGTATATGGCGTAAGCCGCGTCGTGCGGGTCGGCGTCCTCGAAGCCGTCAAGCGGCTCGGTACGCATTATCTCGTCCCAGTTGTCCGCGGTGAATTCGAATTTGCAGCCGCAGTCCTCGCGAATGTACGCGATACGCTCGGGAGCGTAGGTGTCCTCCACCAGCGCCCACGCTGCGCCGGCCTTCCATACGCCGACCATAGCGATGACGGGCAGTACCCCTCTCGGCAGGTCGATGAGCACGAAATCCTCCTTGCCGATGCCCTTTGCTTTCAGGTAAGCGTATATCCTGCCCGACATATCGTCGAGCTGTGCGTAGGATATGCCCTTTGTGTGAGTTTCGTCGTAGAGTATGACCGCGTTCGGGTCGTCTTTCGTGTAACGTCTGAGCTTTTGCAGAATAGTTTCCATGTTCATATTCCTCGCTTCTGTTATTAATATATTATAGATCGGAGATGATTCGACCTACAATAAAAATTATACCATAAGTTGACGTAAATGTCCATTATTAATTGAACGGAAACGAGTTTTTTGTGCAACAGCAATAAAACAAATTGTGCTAACAGTGCACTTTGCACAATGAAACGCAGAAAAATGTGACCCGAAATGTGATATCGGACAGTCCCGGGCATTACAAGCTGACAAACAAAAGCCCCCCCGAGCAATCGGGGGGAGCTTCGGTCTAATGTGTTTTAGCGGTACCGCGGGTCGATGCGGGATATATCGGCAGGCCGCTTTCTCCTCAGTTGTTCTTTTTCCCTTGCTCAACGCTCTTTATCTCGTCCTTTGAAGCGCCCTTCAGAGCGTAGGTGTCAAATGCGGGGCCGTGCGGCAGGGTGAGCTCGATGCTTGTGATCGTATCAAAGTATGCAGTTCCTTTTTTCATCGATACATCAAAAACATGACCGCCTTTTTTTCTGTCCTCCGAGATGAAATGCAGATGCCACCCCGAAGCGTTGATGCCGTCCATATAGTCGGGATAATAAACGCAGACCAGCGTGCCGTTTATATCATCGAAGAAAAAATCTCTCTGGGTCTTGCTCAGCGCGTCCTTAAGCGTCACATGATGCGCCTTGTAGCCCGATTCGCTTCGTGCGCAGACTCTTCCGAAGCTGCCGTCGATACGGACTATGTGCATACTGTTCAGCTCGAACTCTTCCTCGATACGAAGGTCGAGCTGCTCCTTGAGCTTTTCGATGCTGCCGATACTTCCGAGCTCACAGCTCCTGCAGGACTTGAAGAAAGACACGGACGAGAAGGGCACGCCGATCTCATCGTCCGCCGTGCTGACATCTCCCTTTTCATCGGCTCTGTAGCAATGACCGTCAATGACGATCATCTCGCCGTCCACGTCCTCAAATGTCCCGAGCCCGATGTCTCCGTGTCGCATAAGCCCTGCGACATTTATTACCGCCCGGGAATAACCCAGCGCAAGCGCCTGCAGGGTCGAGACCTGAAACATTTTGCCGGCGTCTTTTGTATCCATATATAATATTCCTTCTTTTATTGCTGCGCCGAAAGAAGATATTTCAGCGTGTCCTTGTTCGGAATGATAACTCCGCGGATAAGCCGCTCGACAACACCCGGCATCTTCTGCCTTGCCATTTCATTTACAGCTGCGTAAGCTCCGATGTTTGCACCTATATTGAATGC
>JAFTAG010000112.1 GCA_017458655.1 Ruminiclostridium sp.
AAACAGTTAACAGTTAACAGTGAACAGGTTACAGTTGTGGTGGCGGCTTCGCCGCTTATCGGAATTGTGGCAAAAGTGACAGAAAAGTTGAATCTCGTCACGATTCAAATACGTCCGCGAAGCGGACACCACAACTGAAAACAGTTAACAGTTAACATTGAACAGGTTACAGTTGTGGTGGCGGCTTCGCCGCTTATCCGAATTGTGGCAAAAAAGATGATACTTTTAAATCTCGTCACGATTCAAATATGTCCGCGAAGCGGACACCACAACTGTTAACTGTAACCTGTTAACTAATAAGGGCTGCTTCGCCGCTTATCGGAATTGTGAATTGTGAATTATCAAGAGGGTGGTGTGAATGCCTAACTATAATATAGTGTCCGATGTGGGCGAGGCGCTGACAAGGCTGCTGCGCGAAGGAATGGTGCCGGATATGATACCGAACAGCGAGGGGATAGGCGTATGCCACCCGTCCGACCACGGCGATGTAAGCATCGGTATCTGCCTTTATGACATAAAGCGCAATACCGACATAATACCCACCAAGCCGAATGCCGTCGGCGATGACAAGCTGCGCTCGCCGTCACTGTTCATTGACCTTTTCTATATGATAACGGCGTATTCCTCAAGCGATATAAAATTCCGCGCGCTTGAGGAAGCAAAGCTGCTCGGGCGGACGATACAGCTTCTTGAGGGCACTCCCGTGCTGAAGGGCGAGATATTCGGCAGACCGTTCACGGAGCTCGGATACCCGCCGCGCATAGAGATGCTCGACCTCGATACCGAGGAAAAGCACCGCATTTGGAACAGCACCGACAAGCCCTACAAGGTGTCGGTGTTCTACAAGGTCTATCCCGTGGAGATCGAATCCGAGCGGGTGCGCAGTGTCACGAGAGTTACCGAGACGGATTTCACCTACGAGCAGAAGGATATATGATGAGGGGAGGGAGAGCCTGTGGACAGCCGCGGAAAAGTATCTCACCGCTGCATAATGCGTATGTCGCTTATCGTAGTGCTGCTTGACGACCTTACGGGGCGCCCGGTCACAGGCAGCAGCGCGAGAGCGTGGATAGAGAACGTCAAGCCCCCGATAAAGAAGGACGACGGGCGGTATATCTTTACCGACCTCCCCGAGGGGGAATATACGGTGCTCGCGGAGGGCGGTACGTTCTGCCGCAGCGAAGTCGGCTGTGTCATAACGCCCGGAAAGGCCGAGAGCCTGACGCTTCGCCTGCTGCCCAATTCGCTCTACCCGACACCCTCCGACTGCATACGCATCGAGGGGAAATGCGCCCCCGGTGAGCTTGTAGCGGTGTACAGTCAGGACAAGGCCGCCGCGTACAAGCTGCTGTCCGATGTCAAAAAGGGCGCGGAGACGGTGGGGATATACCACCCCGACACCGTGAACATCGAGGGCAAGCTCCTGCGGGTGATATCCAAGGGCAAGGGCAGCGAGTTCATCAGGGTAAAGTGCATAAGCGACCCCGAGGCGTCGGAATACGCGCTGTTCGGCAAGCTCGGCGGCAGCTATCCGAAGGTCGGTACGATACTTGCGGAGGCTTCTGAGGTAAAGGCGGACAGCAAAGGGAATTTCACCGTCCTGTTGAAAAGCCGTCCCGCCGAGGGCTCGGGAATGATCTGTGAGCGCGTCGGCGTGAAGGGCTCCGCAAAGGAATTTCCGCTCGACGGAAAGACAAATACCGTCAAGGTCGAGCTATTATAAGGAGAAATGATATATGGCTTTTGCTGTATGCGGCGGAGCGCAGCTCCAATGCCCGTTCGGCGCGGCACCGTCGGTGTTCAACGTGCTTCCGGTGAACAAGACCGTCACAACGCTGCCAATAGCGAATATTATGGACAACAAACCGTTTGTGAACATTATGCCGTTCGGTATGTGTTCCTCGCTCGCAAATCCCACGGTAGCGTCCGCTACGGCGGCAGCGCAGGGCGTTCTCACGCCTATGCCGTGCACGCCGGTCATACCGGCGCCGTGGGCTCCCGGCAGCCCCACCGTGCTTATCGGCGGGCAGCCCGCACTCAACAACACGAGCAAGCTGACGTGCGCTTACGCGGGCGTTATACAGATAATAAATCCGGGCACCACGAATATTATGGTGCCGTAAAGATCCCGAAAGGACAATGCGATATGATAAGCGCCGAAGCCGAAAGAACGGCGATATACAACGAAGATGTCGAGATAAACGCGGCGGTAATGAACATCGGTGCCGATATCTTTACATACGATGACACCGACAGGCGGGGCAGTGAGTATGCCGCAGCGATAAACAAGCTACTCGGGGTCATAGGCCCGATAGTTTCCGAAAACAAGGGCTATTTCACGAACGTTTCCGATACGGGCATAACGGCAGTGTTTGAGAACGACTGCGATTCCGCGCTCGTATGCGCCGTTACGATATGCCAGACCGCGCTGCGGGAAAGCGCGGAGACGGAATGCCTGAAAGGCGTTACCGTGGGGATAAGCTACGGGTCGGTATGTCTCAGCACGGCGAGATTTGAAAGATTTGCGATGCCGCTCTCGGTGTCGTATAACATACATCTGTCCGAGGCGCTGAGCAGGTCGGCGGCGAAATACAACGCGAGGATACTCGTTTCCGACAGTGCGGTCTCTCACATTCCCGCCATCAACGGCAGGTTCAATATCCGTAAGCTCGGTATGATCTGCAGACGCGACGGCAGTATGGCGGAGTATGTGTATGACGTTTACGACGGCGACAACGTCGATATAAAGTACGGCAAGCGCCGCAGCAAGCTGTTCTTTGAGTCGGGCGTCGATCTGTTTCTTGCCGGGAGCTTCCTTCAGGCGAGGACGCATTTCATCGAGCTGCTGAAATTCAACCGGGACGACCGTGCCGCGAAGCAGTACATATACACCTGTGACAGCTGCTTGTCCGGTGAGGCGGACGAGTTGTCCAAAAAATACATCGAGGTCTGGTGATCCCGTATAGCCGGAACGATCGGGGGTGCGATCATTTGAAAAAAAGGAAAAAGCTCCGCTCAAAAATAATAATGTTCTTTTTGCTGTTTATGGTAATCGTTTCGATATCCCTGGGCGGTATCATCCTCTACATAAGCAGCAATAATACCGCGAGAAGCATCGAGCTCGTTCTTGAAGCGGGCGCGAGGTATATCGAGGATATATATTCCGGAGCTGTGATAAGGGATATTTCAAATACACGGGAGGAAGACCTCGGAAAAGAATACGACCTCGTACTTGAGCTCCTCGAAAGAGTGAAAACGGGTATGGGGCTCGACCGTGTCTGCATATTAAAGCCGTTGTATGACGAATACGGCGTGTTTGACGGAGATGTGGAATTCCTGTTCGACTCGGTGTCCGGCGATTATTGGTACGTCGATCCGAAGAAGTTCCGCGAGACAGGCAATCTCGGCGAGGACGCTGAGCATATCAGGAAGCTCATTACGTCCAATGACGTCAGTCTGGAAAGGGATCAGGCGGGTCGGGTATCGTCCCGCTCTTACGGTGAAGCCTACGCCTTCTATCATATGGTTGATCTGCCGGACGGGACGGTATATGCCATAGTCTGCACGGAGATAAGCGACAAAAGAGTATTGAGGACCGCTCTTAGGACATCGCTGCAGATCGTGCTGTGGAGCCTTATCATCATAACGGTTTGTATGCTGATCTTTATATGGTTTGTCAACAGGGACGTCATAAAGCCGATACTAAGGCTCTCCGAGCATATGCAGCGCTTTGTCGGCGATGAAACGCACCTCAACTATATCCCCTTCACGGGTATAAAAACGCACGACGAGATAGAAAGTATGGCGGAAAACTTCAACAAAATGGCGCAGGCCATACTTGCCTATACCAAGAAGGTCGAAAAGAAGGCCGTCGAGCAGGAGCGCATAAGAGCCGACCTTGACGTTACAAGGCAGATACGCGCTTCGGTATCGTCCGAGATGTTATATCCGGCTTTCCCGGAAAGAAACGACTTCGACCTGTGCGCGAGCATAAAGAATACCGTAAACAACCGTTTCAGCTTCTGCAACTACTTTCTGACCGATGAGGAGCACCTTTTCATAGTGATAGGTGAGTCCGTGGGAAGCGGCCTGCCCGCGATGATGCTGTCCGCGCTCGCTTCCACGAACGTGCACTGCTTCGCCAAAATGGGCTACTCGCCCTACAGGATAGCCGTGGAGACCAACAATGTGCTCTGCAATCTCGAGAAGCACGACAACGGTATGACCGTGGGTATGCTGATAGCGCAGATAGACCTGCTTTCCGGCGAGCTTAAATATGTCAGCGCAGGTATGCCGCCGCTTCTCGTAAAGCGTACCGGCGAGGAATTCGTGCCGGAAGACACGCCCATACAGTTCAATGTCGGCGAGATGCGCGGCGTGTCCTTCACGGAGCAAACGATACAGCTCTGTCAGGGCAATATGCTGGTATTCACGTCCGAAGGCGTACCCGAGATGAAGAACGAGAGCGGCTCGATATACTCCGAGGCGAAGCTTACATGGACGCTCAACGAGATATCGGCGCATACATACGAGCTTGACAGAATGGTGTTCGAGCTCGAGGAGAGCCTTGAGAAGTTCCGCGGGACAAGAGAGCCGGACACCGATACCGCTGTAGCGGTATTCAGATATTTCGGCTGACGCGGAAGGTGCACTGTCATTATGGAGATAAATAAGCTTTACGAAACGTTTTTCCGTATCGGGGATATGATAAAGCCGTACAGCAGCGATGCGGAGTATGTTGACGACCTGCTGCGCTTTCTTGACCTGTGCCTTGTGCCGCTGCTGAGCGCAAAGGGTATGAAGGATGACTCGCTCCCCGCGAGGGAGGCCGTCGGCTCGGTATATTCGCTGTCGGTGGCTCCCGCGGACGCTGCGAGGATAATCGCCGAAAGGAGACTCGATATCGCTCCCGACGGGCTCACCGATGAGGTAAGGGAGCAGGTCGGGTACGCGTACAGCCACATAGAAGCGCGCAGAAAACGCAGCGCAAAGAAGGACTTTATAGCAAGGTTTGATATAATTTGCAGGAAGTTCGTGCTGAACGATGTGGAGCGGTTCGCGATGCTGCTCGCGTTTTCGTCGGCGTATGACAGGAAATACGAGGCGGCGTACTGCGTCCTGCACAACAACAACGGGGATCACTGCCCGACAAAGTGGCTCGCGGTGCGGCTTTACCGATATCTTTTCGGTGAGGCGGCGGGCACTTCGCGGCTTATCGACGGGAGCTCCCCGCTCATACGCTTTCTCTGCGACAGCAGCCTTAAACGCCGCGACCGTGCCGACAGCGCCGAGCGTCTGGTGCTCACAAAACGGGCTGCCGCGTATATCCTCGGCCGGAACCTTCCCGACCCGGAGTTGGCGGGATATTGCCGTATAGCCGACTACGGCGGCGTAACGCACGTTCCCGTACACGGGGAGGAGCTTGAACGCATAAGGCGCATCTATGTCGGAAAAGCCTTTGACGACAAGGGCGCATTCGTGCTCAATATATGCGGCCCGCGGGGCATAGGAAGACGCTACGCCGCATGGAGAGCCGTTACGGGCACTGGGCTCGTGCTGCTCGACATCGACCTCTCAGCGCTTATCGCGAGCCATGAGGACGACCTGCGCAGATACCTCGATATGATATACACCGAGGCGACGCTGCTCGGTGCGGTCGTATGCTTCACCGCCGACAGGGAAACGCCCGAGGCACCTAAAGAGGGCGGGAACGCCGGGCATATCTCCGAAAGCGCGGTAAAGGAGGCGGCAAGGTATATCACCTCGCTGTTCGGATTCTGCTTCTGGATAACCACGGAAAAGGACGACCCGTTTGCCGGCACAGGCGCGGGGTTCGTGAGCGAGGAGCTGCCGACGCTCACCGCGAACGAGCGCAGACTGTTCTGGGAGACCGATCTCCCGCAGAAGCTTACGGGCGATGAGGTGTCTCTGTTTGCGAACCGGTATATACTCACCCCCGGAAGCATAGCCGATGTGTCCCGCACGGCCGCCGACATAGCGGAGACCGAGGGCGGGCAGATAACCTCCGACATAATGACACGCAGCGTGAGACAGCATTCCTCCGAGCAGTTCGGCACCTTCGCGACCCGCATAAACGCCGTGTTCACATGGGACGACCTCGTGGTGAGCGACGACCAGAAGCGGAAAATGCGTATGATATGCGATCAGGTGAAGTACAGGAGCGTCGTGAACGAGGACTGGGGCTTCCGCAAAAAGTCGCCCTACGGACGCGGGCTCTGCGCGCTGTTCTACGGCTCACCGGGCACCGGTAAGACAATGGCGGTGCAGGTAATGGCAAATGAGCTCGGGCTCGACCTTTACCGCATAGACCTCTCGCAGCTCTCGAGCAAGTACATCGGTGAGACGCAGAAGAACATCGCCGAGCTTTTCAGGCGCGCAAAGAACATCAACGCTATGCTGTTCTTCGACGAGGCGGACAGTATGTTCGCAAAGCGCTCGGAGGTCAAGGACTCCAACGACCGCTACGCCAACGCCGACACCGCGTTCCTGCTCCAGAAGCTCGAGGACTACGAGGGGATAACGATACTCGCGACAAACTATGTCAATAATATAGACGACGCGTTCAAGCGGCGCATCAAGTTTATGATAAACTTTGTGTTCCCGACCGCGGACGTCCGACTTATGCTGTGGAAGAAGATACTTCCCGAAAGCGCGAGGGTCGATGAGGACATCGACTTTGAGTTTTTCGCCGACAATTTTGAGCTCCCCGGAAGCAATATCAAGGAGATACTCACCAACGCCGCTTTCCTTGCGGCGTCCGAGGGTGCGGGGCTCCGCAACGACCATATCATCGAGGCGGTGAAGCTCAACTACTCGAAATACGGCAAGATACTCACAAACGACGATTTCGGCTACCTCAGCCGATAGATACACGAACGGAGGACAAGGATATGGAGATAAACACATCGGCCGACTATCTTGAAGTGCTGAGACAGGCGCTCGAACCCTCGGTAAAGCAGGCGGAGGTGGAGATCGGCGACGACGGCGTGCCCAAGCTTTTTTGCGTGAATACGTCGCCCTTTGACGAAAGCTCCGACATCACATATATGATATGGCCGGAGACGGATGAGAATGAAGACACGCTGCCGATGATGAATATAGTGATAGAGCTGTTCGGGAGCATCGATGCGTCCCGCTCGGACGATGTGAGGGCATTCCTGAACGAGATGAATCTGTACGTCACGATAGGCGGGTTCTCGTATATAAGAGAGACGGGGTCGGTCATGTCGTCGCACGCGTTTTATTTTGACCCCGCCATGACGCTCGGGGATATAACCGCCGCGGCCGCGAAGTCGCTCGGGGAAATGGAAGCGGATATCGCGGCGGCCGGCGCTCTCACAGCGAAGATAATAAGCGGTGAAATGACCGGCGCGGAGGCGATAGCGGCGTTTTCCGGCAACGGCGGGGATAAGGGGTGAACGGTATGGCAAGGAAGAAAAAGACCGAAGAAAACGGCGAGTGGGAAAAAAGCCTGCTCGGCAGTATAATTACGCTGTTTGACGATAACGCGCAGCTCACCGCCGAGGAGATCGAGGGTAAGCCCGTCATCGTCATAGAGCCTATGGAGGAGAACGAGAGCTTCCCCGAGGACGTGACCGTTTCCGTGGAGCGTCTCGGCGGCAGTTCGCAGGTCAGCCTTATGGCCGCGGTATTTACCGGGCTCCCGGAGGACAGGGCGGCCGATATCTTACGGCTGTTGCCGTACATCAACGAATATGTCGTGTTCGGGCATTTTGACCTGCTGCGTGATGAGGGAGCGCTGTTCTTCTCATACTCATTCATAATGAACGGGACTTGGCCTATGGAGTCGTTCCTGCGGGTGTTCACGCAGACATTCGATGAAGTGACATTTACGGCGGCCGACCGCAGGGAGATGCTGCTCCCGCTTATCCGCGGGGAAACGACCGCCGACAAGATGATAGAGGACGATAATTTTTAACTGAGAAAACAGATCGTGAAGGGGGTCAGGGATCCCGTTTCTCCGATCGGAACGAAAGGAAAAGCGCCGTCCGGCGCGGGTGACTATATGAGCAGATCTACTGTCGATATCAAAGAAGTCGATGATGAAGTCAAGGAAAAAGCCGACGATAAAGCAGAACGTGATGATGATGAGGTAAACGAGTCTGTCATACAAAAAAAAGAAAGCGTAGAAGACGGTGACGATGACTCCAATAATTCCGATGGTGTCGGTGATTCAAGCGACGTCGGCAGAATCAGCGATACCGGGGACAACGGCAGGATGACCACCCGTTCCGATGCCGACAGAAACGGCGGGGAGAGGAGCACGCAGGAGCTGCGAAGGGAAGAGGAAAGACCCGCTTCCACCCGGGCCGAGGTGCTGAAAAAAAGGCTTGTTGTCGCGTATCGCCGTAAGCAGGCCGAAAAGCAGATCGCCCCGGAGCTTAAACCGAAGGCTCCCGGAAAAGGCGCAAAGGTCATGGGTAAGCTCGGAAAGATCGCCGCAACGACCGATTACGTTATGGATATGGCCAATATGGCCATAACCGTGGGTTCTACGGGAATTTCCGAGGCGAACGGTATCTATACGATGAAGCAGAAGGAAAGAGACGAGAACTTTAAGGGCGACAGCGTCACCGACGGGCTCAATATAGCGTCCGGTGTGGCGGATTCCGTCACGCTCGCTAAAAATACGACAAGTCTTTTCACCAAGACGACCAAGGGCGTTCTGGCGGGTATAGGCGCAGCAAAGACCAAAAGCAAACGCAAGCGCAGAACGGGCTGGCTGAATGCGGCCTCCTCCGCTATGGGAGCGGGTGCCGCCGCTACCGGTATGGCAAAGAACATCATGGGTATCGGAAAGAGCTTCGCCGGCTGGAAGCTGCAGGGCGCCAACGGCGGTGCCACTACCCTGGGCAAGTGGAGCTCGGGGCTCGGCGCCGCAAGCGCGGGACTCGGGCTGCTCGGCGCGATAGGCGGTCTGGGCAGCGGGATCTGGGAGAAAAAGATGTTCAAGGAGACCGCGGCCAAGGCCGGTGGTTTTGCGGGAAAAGCAGAGGACAGCACCGCTCTCGAAGAAGCAAGACAGAGTATCCGGGAGCTCAAGGAGCGGCAGGTCGATGACGGCGACGCAGAGGGAAAAGCTGCGCTGGCGGAAGAAATGGCCGCGCAGAAGCAAAAGCGGCACAATGCAAAAGCGCACCTTTACGCTATGAAGCAGGCGAAGGAATTCAACAAGATGAAGTCTGCGCAGTCCGTCAAGGGCGTGGGTGGTCTTGTGTCGGCTGTTATGGGCGCGGGAGCTGCCGCAGGCGGATATGCTTTCGGGAGCAGTCCGTTCTGGAAGCTGATAGTCGCGCCGGTGCTTAGTATAGGAGCGTCTGTCGCAAAGGCGGTCGGCGCAAAGAGTGACAAGGAAAATGCCGAACAGGCGAAACAAGACAGTGCCGATCTTAAAGTCAGAAACGTCAGAAAGTACATAAACGACAAGAAAGATAAGATACAGGCCGAATATGATGCGCTGGCGGAAGGAAATGCTCTGGGGGAGGACGAAAAAGCCCTGCTCAACGACGACAGGGGCAACGCCCTTCCGCTGTCCGATAAGATGAAGGAGAAAATAGTGCTCGCGCGGCTCGGGGCGGAGGTCGATCTCGGCAATGACGATGAGCCCGGTGCGGCCGCGTTTGAAGAGGCCTTCAAGACTATCAACCTCAAACGCGCAAGGTATATAATGACCGCGCCCGACAAGGCCGATATGCTGGAGGCGCTCGGGCTGGACGCGGACGCCGGGATCGAAGATGTCGCACAGGCGCTCATCGGCGAATAAGACCGAAGAAAAGATAAATAATTAATATGATTCCCCGGATAACTCACCAAAAAGCAAAGCTATGAAAAAACAGAGGGAAACCCGAAATAAATCGCCGGGAACCGGCGCGCTGCGAGATACCCACATTAATTCCGGCAGCCGACTACTCTGAGGGCACCGACCCGGACTTTCCATTAGATGAGCAGTAACCGGTGACTCGAAGAGAGGCGGCCGCCGTGCGGCTGGGCGGCTGCTTGGTAGCGCGCATCGTGCGCGCTTTTGGCAGACCGCCTTCGATGCTTCCTGCATCGGTCCTTTAGCGGCTCGGTACGGGACGCCAT
>JAFTAG010000113.1 GCA_017458655.1 Ruminiclostridium sp.
CATTCTGCAGCAGGCTTCTCAGTCTATGCTCGCACAGGCTAACCAGCAGCCTCAGGGCGTTCTCCAGTTACTCGGTTAATTCATTCAAGCTGCTTTGACTGATCTATTGGAATATGCTTAAAGCTAAAGGTTAAACTCATTGCGTAGTTACTAACTGACCAAATTGGATCGCCCCCGCGGGAAACTTCGGGGGCGGTTTTTGGTAAGCTATCGGCGGTTATTTCTTTTCGGGGTTGACAAATCGAGGCTCTTGTGCTATAATAAAAGCAACAAGAGCAGCCGATAAACGGTCGCTCCCGAAATATTAACAGTTAGAAATAACCGCTACATTTGGAAGGTGTGGGCGGTTATTTCTTTTTATGCCACAAATCTCTCAAAATATGTACTAAAGCGTACACTTGATCGATATTGCTGATGATTATGCAGAGAAACTCCGCAAAAAGATCGAGCATGGGCATCACTCCCTTCCGGGAGCAGAGATTGACCGCCTATCCTTTTATAGCTGCTCTTGCCGGGAATTTCCGCAGCCCTTGCCGACTGCGGTTCCTGACAGGTATTCGGTTTTAAGGCAAGGAAATACTTGCTAATACGATTATAACACAGATATTATGAATTGTCAACTTTTGTCGGAGGGCAAATCGATCCTATGACCGATTCAAAAAGACTTCTCGAATACATAAAAAGCCAGTTCGTTTCATCGGACACATATATGTCGGTCGTGCGCGACGGCGTGAGATACATCTACGAGCCGCCGGAGGTCATCACACTCGGCAGCGGTGCGGGAACAGCGGAGCTTATCGGGATATACGCGCGCGGGGAATTTTACTTCCTCTCGGACAGATACAGGGACGCTGGAAAAGACTTTTTACGGGAGCTGACCGCGTTCGAGGAGCTTTACAACACTGCATTCGACAGGCAATTGAAGCGGTACAGCGCGAAAAAGCCGATCGGCGGAAAGATCTCGCTGCTGACGGAAAAGCGGGTCGAGGATTTCCGCAAAAATAATTTGGAGCGGGTCGCGCGTGACCTGATATTCGGAAATGTCGGGCTTACCGACAAGCCGATAGATCACAGCTACTTTGAGCCGCTTTTCTTCCGGTATCTGCTACTCGGTAACAAGAGCCTTGAAGATGCGGTAAGAGCGGATATAAACGAGCATGCTGATGAGCTGAATTTCGCATTGATATCCGAGGATATGGCGTATAAGCGCGCGGCGGAGTTGCTGCAAAACACGGATATTGTGGAGAAAATTCCACTTTACGCGAAAATAAAGCAGTCTGATAACAAAAGCTATCAGATTGCAATTGATTTTGAAAAACATATTTTGAATATTGACATAGAAAGGGAGCAGCTGCTCCGAATGGTAAAGCATGACGAATCCTTTACATATAAGGGAAAACTGATCGTCTGCTTTGATGACATAATAAGAATATCAAACGATGGACAGATAATTTACGAAACTAAATAAGGAGGTATCGGTATGGAGTATTCAATGGTCGGAAAACGAATCAAGGAGTACAGGCTCGCGAACAAGATGACGCAGGTGATGCTTGCGGAGAAAACGGGCTTAAGCGAAATGGCGATATATTCGTATGAGACCGGAAAGCGGCTGCCCGCGCTGGAGCCGCTGGTGCTGCTGTCGAACGCGCTGAATGTGTCTTCCGACGACTTGCTGTGCGACTATGTGGAAAACAAATCAAGCGGCAGCGATAACGGCATAACAGGGAAAATAAGCAGCCTCCCGAAGCAGGAGCAGGACAGGATAATGAAGATCATGGACGCGCTTGTTGCGGCAGCGGGCTGAATAATATAAACTACCAATGATAGGAGGTCGGATAGAGTGAAAGTGCTGAAAAGAATATTATCAAGGCAATGGCTGCGGCACTCGCTTTATGTGTTGCAGGGACGGCAATATACATAAACACAAACACCGCTCCGGTGATAAAGGAATACAAACTGCCGGACTACTTCGAGCTTACGGAGCAGTCAACTATTGGTTTTAACGGCGCATATTTTATCGAACTCGCGTATCTGAGCAGCGTCGAGGATTTTCTGGACTACACATACATTGATGAGACGTATTACAGCGATGCCGACGAGAACGGCTCCGAGAATATCGACAGCACCGACGCCGACGATGAAGCATCGTATGAAAACGGCGAGGGAATTGATTATTCCGGCGACGATGACGCTTATGATGATGCTGATTATAACGATTATAATGAGCAGGAAGGCGTTACGGACGAAGAAAATACCGATACTGATCTGACAGGCGACGAGTCAGAGCAAACTTATGATGAAACGACACTTCCGCCCGAATATGAGAATACAGACGAAGATATGTTCAGCGTCAACGAGTTTGATTTGCTCACGAAGTACAACGGGACTGATGAGACTGTTGTAATACCCGAAAACGTCAAGGAGATCGCAGGTCACGCTTTTGAGGGCAACGAGTATGTCCGCCGGATCGTATTGCGTACTACTATAGATTCCTTAAATCCGGACGCATTTATCGGCTGTCATAATCTTTGCGAGATATACTACGAGGGCAGCTTTGAAGAATGGGACAACGTTTATAAGACTCCCGATGTGGTGCTTTATGGCGTTGAGGTCGTGATAGCACAGGAAATTGATACTACCGAAGATACGACCGCCGAGACTACCGCTCCGATTGAGGAATCCACGGAAGATACGACCGTCGAGACAACCGTCCCAGTTGAGGAAACCACCGATAATATCGAAGATACAACACAGCCTACCGAGGCGACGGAAAGCAAGACTGTTTCCCTTGTGTCGCAGCTTGCAGGCATAAACGGTGTAAAGACAAAGATCCCTGCGAGAATGTCATATTTTCCGACATCCTCCGTTATTACTGTTACAAATACCGATGCAGCCGCCCTTTATGCGGAAGAAGCGCTCCGGCTCCTCAATTGTGACATAATATCATATTACGCTTTTGACATCAGCGTTTTTGATGCCGACACAAGCGAGAAGATACACGAACTCGGCGGCGACTTGAAATTCGATATCGGAGTTCCCGATGTTCTCTCGGACTGCAACAATATAAAGGTGTATCATATCAACAGCGGCTATCCGGAGCTTCTTGACAGCGAGATCGTAACAAACAGCGAAGGCGCTCGTATGGTCGAGTTTTCGGCATCAAGCTTCTCTCCGTTCGTGTTTGCAGCCGAAGCTGACAGCACAGCGGCAACTACTGCTCCCGAAACTACAGAGACCGAAACGTCCCCTGAAACCGAGGAGCCTGCCGGGAGTACCGATGCAGCAGAAGAACCCTCCGACGAGGAAAGTGCAGAAGATACGACTGCTGCCGATGAAGACGAACCTATAATCAAGGTCACATTCCCTGCATCGACATCATATATCATCAATCCTTATCATCTTGATGTCAAGGTGGACGGAGATGTGACTTCAAATGCAGCGGTCATTTCTCCCGAAATGAAGATAACCAGCGAAAGCAACTGCAAGGTCGCCGTGTATATGAGCGCTGTTGCACAGAATGTGC
>JAFTAG010000114.1 GCA_017458655.1 Ruminiclostridium sp.
CCCCGCAAAAGCGGAGAGGCAGTAGAAATATCCGTCAATCGAGCTCAAAAGCTCCGGTGTAGAGCTTATAGTATCTGCCGCGCTCGGCTATGAGCTTCTCATGGTTGCCGCGCTCGATTATGCGGCCTTGCTCGAGCACCATAATGACATCGGAATTCTTGACGGTGGAGAGACGGTGAGCTATGACGAATACCGTTCGGCCGTTCATAAGGCTGTCCATACCCTTCTGGACGATCTCCTCGGTTCTGGTATCTATGCTTGAGGTCGCCTCATCGAGTATCATCACGGGCGGGTCGGCTATCGCCGCTCTTGCGATCGCGATAAGCTGGCGCTGACCCTGCGAGAGCTGAGCGCCGTTCTCGGTGAGCATGGTGTCGTAGCCCTGCGGCAGACGGCAGATGAAGTCGTCCGCGTTGGCGAGCTTCGCGGCGGCCACGACCTCCTCGTCGGTGGCGTCGAGCTTGCCGTAGCGTATATTCTCCTTGACCGTACCGGTGAACAGGTTGGTCGCCTGCAGTACCATACCGAGCGAGCGCCGCAGGTCGTCCTTCTTTATCTTGTTGATGTTTATGCCGTCGTAGCGTATCTTGCCGTCGGCTATGTCGTAGAAGCGGTTTATCAGGTTGGTTATCGTAGTCTTGCCGGCGCCGGTGGAGCCCACGAACGCTATCTTCTGACCCGGCTCGGCGAACAGCGTCACGTTATGCAGGACTATCTTGTCCTCGACGTAGCCGAAATCCACATCGTCCATGGTAACGTCGCCTTTGAGCGGGGTGTAGGTCACTCCGCCCGTACCGTGGGGGTGCTTCCACGCCCACATTCCCGTTCTTTCGTCGGATTCCTCTATCTCGCCGTTTGCGTTTGTTTTGGCGTTTACGAGCGTAACGTAGCCTTCATCGGTCTCGGGCTTTTCGTCTATCAGCGTGAAGATTCGCTTTGCGCCGGCGAGAGCCATTATGATGAAGTTGAACTGCTGCACTATCTGGTTTATCGGCATCATAAAGCTTCTCGAAAGCTGGAGGAACGCCGCGATGTCGCCGAGCAGCAGCCCGCCGATATGGTTTATCGCGAGAACGCCGCCGAGCACCGCTATCATAGCGTACTGCAGGTGGCCGAGGTTGTTGTTTATCGGGCCTAAGATGTTGGCAAAGCCGTTGGCCTCGCGGGCATTGGTGTAAAGCTCTTCGTTGAGCTCGTCGAAGGCCTCCTCGGCGGGCTTTTCGTGGTTGAACACCTTGACGACCTTCTGACCGTTTATCATTTCCTCGATGTAGCCGTTGACCTCCGCTATCGAGGATTGCTGCGCAACGAAGAACTTTCCGCTCTTGCCGGCGATCTTACCGGTGAGCATCATCATTAGTATCAGCGATACGATGACAAAGCCCGTCAGCGGCAGACTGAGCACGCACATCGAGATAAATACCGCGAGTATGGTAATGACCGACGAGAACGCCTGCGGTATGCTCTGCGAGAGCATCTGGCGAAGTGTGTCGATATCGTTCGTGTAGTGGCTCATAATGTCGCCGTGGGTGTGCCTGTCGAAGTAGCTCACGGGCAGGCGCTGCATTTTCTCGAACATTTCGTCGCGTATCGACTTCTGTATGCCCTGCGATATCGTGACCATGATGCGCTGCTGCAGGAACGCGCAGATCATACCGGTGAGGAACACCGCACCCATTTTCACGAGCTCCCACACCAGCGGCGTGAGGTCGGGAGTTCCGCCGCTCTGTCTGAGCTTCACCATAGGGTCGATGTAGTCGTTGATAAGCTCTTTCAGGAACAGCGACCCCGCCACACCGGCGAGCGCGCTGAGTATGATGCAGATAAAGACGATGAAGAAACGGAGCTTGTAGCCCTTGAAAATGTAGCCTATGAGGCGTTTGAGCGTTGCGGGGTCGAGCTTCGCGCCGCCCTTGGTAACGGCTCTCGAGCCGCCGGGGCCTCCGCGCTTCATCATCATCATATCACCTGCGGCGGGCTTTCTTCTTCTTGCGGGCATTACTCCTCACTTCCTTTCTGCTGTGATTCATATACCTCGCGGTAGATGGGACTTGACTTCATCAGCTCGTCGTGAGTGCCGAAATCGACCACTCTGCCGCCGTCGAGCACCATTATCCTGTCTGCGTCCATGACCGAGGAGATGCGCTGCGCTATGATAAGCTTCGTGACATCGGGTATCTCCTCGCGGAAGGCCTTGCGTATCTTCGCGTCGGTCGCGGTATCGACTGCGCTGGTCGAGTCGTCGAGTATCAGTATCTTCGGGTGCTTCATAAGCGCTCTTGCGATACACAGTCTCTGCTTCTGACCGCCGGAGACGTTGGTGCCGTCCTGTTCTATGTAAGTGTCATATTTTTCGGGGAAGTTCTGTATGAAGCTGTCGGCCTGTGCGAGCCTGCACGCCGCGATCATTTCCTCGTCCGTCGCGTTGAGCCTGCCCCACTGAAGGTTGTCCTTTATGGTGCCGGAGAACAGCGTGTTCTTTTGCAGCACCATAGCCACTGCATCACGCAGAGCCTCTATATCGTACTCTCTTACGTCCTTCCCGCCGACGAGGACACTGCCCTCGCTCACATCGTAAAGGCGCGGTATGAGCTGTACGAGCGTGGATTTTGACGAGCCGGTTCCGCCGACAATGCCTATAGTTTCACCGGACTTTATCGAGATGTTGATATCGGACAGGGCGTACTTGCCGCTGCCCTTCCTGTATTCAAACTTTACGTTCCTGAATTCCACCGAGCCGTCCGCAACGGTCTTTGAAGCGTTTTCGGGGCTTACTATGTCGCTTTCCTCGTTCAGCACCTCGCAGATACGCTCCGCGGACGCGCGGGACATCGTTACCATAACGAATATCATCGAGAGCATCATCAGATTCATAAGTATCTGCATGGCGTAGGTCATCATCGCCATAAGTCCGCCGGTGGTGAGACCGCCGTCAAATACGATAAGGTTCGCGCCGATCCACGATATCGCGATCATTCCGCCGTATGCGCAGAACTGCATGAGCGGGTTGTTGAAGGCGAGGGTCTTTTCCGCGAAGGAGAAGTCCTTGTAGATATCGCCCGATATCTTGCGGAATTTCTCTATCTCAAAGTCCTCACGCACGAATGCCTTTACCTCACGCATACCGCGGACGTTCTCCTGTACAACGTTGTTGAGGGTGTCGTAGCGCTTGAACACGCGCTCGAACACGGGGTGAACGGTCTTCATTATGAGCAGCAGGCCGATACCGAGTATCGGTATCGCGATAAGGAACACGAGCGCGAGCTGCGCGTTAATGACAAATGCCATAATAAGTGAGAAGATCAGCATCATAGGGGCTCTTACCGCTATACGCAGTATCATCTGATATGCGTCCTGCACACGCGTCACATCGGTCGTAAGGCGGGTTACAAGGCTCGCGGTAGAGAATTTGTCGATATTCGAGAACGAGTACCCCTGTATTTTATAGTACATATCCTTTCGCAGGTTGCGGGCAAAGCCCATAGCCGCCTTTGCGCCCGTCTTTGCGCCCGCGAAGCCCATGAACAGCGAGATAACACAGCATACCGCGAG
>JAFTAG010000115.1 GCA_017458655.1 Ruminiclostridium sp.
ACGCGTATATCGGTATCGGCGAGGCGCGTTTTCAGCTCACTGTACGCCGCTTCATCGGTCATACACACGGTCTGCGGCTTAAACTCTCTCGCCTGCGTTTCCGCAAGCTGTGCGTTCTTATGCGCGGACAGAGCCTTCACCCTGTAGCCGTGCATTCTCGCCACATCGAGCGTCTGTGTGCCTATCGAGCCGGTGGAGCCGAGAACGCTCAGCGTTTTCCCTTGCGCTTCCATTTATCGTCTCCGGTCTTGCAGATCTCGGTTATCGTGTCTTTCTTTATCCTGACGATGTAATCCGAGCCGACTTTAAGCTTCGAGTACACCGTTTCACTGCCGCACACGAGCGTATGTACCGCTTCCTTGCCGCGGTATTTGCAGTCAACGAAGCGTCCGTTGTCGCCGCGCTGCTTCTTCACGACCGTTATCCTGCGGCTCATTTTCGGCACGAGCAGTATCGCAAGGACTACAAGTCCCGCCGCCGCTATCACCGCGATAAGTATCGAGATAAGAGTGTAGTTTGTCGCCTGCTGTACCTGCTCGGCGGACATAAGTTTCAGCATTACGTTCATTGTTCAAAGCCTTTCATTTCAGAGGTGTCCTTTATTAAGACCCGCCGCACCCGGGCGGGAGAATGATCATAATACGACCTCGGTTATCGGGAACAGCATCTTGAAGAAAAGATAGACGAACGGCGCCACGAACAGCACGCTGTCGAACCTGTCCATTACACCGCCGTGTCCGGGGAGGATATTCCCGAAATCCTTCACCCCGCACTGCCGTTTCAGCAGCGACGCGATAAGGTCTCCGAGAAGCCCGAGGAACGTCGATATCACCGCGGCGATAATGAGTATCGGTATATTCACGGTGAAGGTCTGCTTGCCGTGGTAAGTCATATCCCACAGCTCATAGCCGAAGCCGAGTATTATCGCGAATATCACGGCTGCGATAAGGCCGCCGAAGAAGCCCTCCCAGGTCTTTTTGGGGCTTATCTCGGGGCAGAGCTTATGCTTGCCGAGGAACGTTCCGGCGAAGTACGCGCCGCCGTCGGCTATCCACGCGACCGCGAGGGTATATACGAGGAAGAATATGCCGTGCTCCGGCCACTGAAAGCTGAAATACGCCAGCGTGGATATAGAGAACGGTATGCAGATGGAGATGAAGGCTATTAAACCGAGCTCCTCGAATTTTATCTCCTTGTGGCGCATGAGAGCCGCCGCGCACAGAAGCGTAAGGAACACGAACGATACCGGTATGGCGTAGTCGCGCAGCGTGTCATAGCAGAAAAACAGCGGCATCAGCGATGTAAACAGCAGTGCCAGCACCGTTATGCTCCTGTAATGCGTATATTTCGCAGCCGAGATGACTTCATAGACCGCCAGTATTGAAAAAAGGTCTGTTACCGCGGAAAGAACGTGTGGTGTCAGGCTCCCGAGAAAGATTATCAGTATAGCCAGCGGAACGCCGACAGCCGCGGTAATGAGCCGCTTTTTCATTGTATCACTCTTTTCATACCCCGCCAAATCTGCGGTTTCTTGTTGCAAATTCCTCCAATGCGAGGTCAAAGTCTTTTTCCGTAAAATCCGGCCACATCACGTCCATAAAGACGTATTCCGCGTAGGCCGCCTGCCAGATAAGGAAGTTCGAGATGCGCTGCTCCCCGCTCGGGCGAATTATAAGGTCAACGTCGGGCAGCCCCGCAGTGTAAAGCCGTTCGTTCAGCGCTTCTTCGGTGATATCGTCACCCGTCACTCCGTCCGATATCAGCTTCCTCGCCGCGTTAAGTATCTCGTCCCGCCCGCCGTAATTTACCGCCAGACAGCACACCGTGCCGGTGTTCGCAGCTGTATCCGCCTCCACCTGCTCCATTTTGCGCACCAGCTTGTCGGAGAGCCGCCCCCTGTCGCCTATAAAGCGCATGGAAACGTCTTTCTCGCCCATGCCGATAGCTTCGTCAAGATAGTCCGAGAACAGATCCATTATCGCGTTCACCTCGTCCTCGGAGCGCTTCCAGTTCTCGGTGGAAAAGGCATAGAAGGTCACGCATTCGATGCCGATATCAGCACAGTGCCGCAGGCATTTTCTGAACGCCTTCGCGCCCTGTACATGACCTGCCGTCCGCGGGAGCAGACGCTTTTTCGCCCACCGCCCGTTTCCGTCCATTATGATGCCGACGTGCCGCGGCAGCAGAGAGTTTTCCATAAGCACCTTTCTTGAGAGAGTCGCTGCGCTTGAGAAAGTCGCTGCGCTTGAGAAAGCCGCTGACGCTTGAGAGAGCCGCTGCGCTTGAGACAGCCGCTGACGCTCGAGACGGCGGCTGCATTGCAGCCGCACGGGGGAGGAGAAACCTTTTCTGAAGAAAAGGTTCTCCCCTCCCCCGAACCCCCTCTCTTTCCAAAAAACTTTAATAGCTTCGCGTGCGGATATCAACGCCTCTGCACAGACCCATAGCCTGTGCGGGCAGAAAGCTATATAAGGTGCGGAAAGGGACGAGTCTCGTCACGATTCAAATAAGTCGCGGAGCGACACCACAATTATTAATTATTAATTATTAATTAATATATTATACTGTCATTATTTCTTTTTCTTTGTCTGCGCAGACTTTGTCGATCATTTCGCAGTATTTGTCGGTTATCGTCTGGACCTTCTTTTCGCCGTCCTTGACGTCGTCTTCCGTTATCTCGCTGTTCTTCTTCATTGTTTTGAGCTTATCCATAACGTCTCTGCGGCAGTTGCGCACCGCGACCTTCGCGTCCTCGCCGTATTTCTTGATCTGCTTCGAAAGCTCCTTTCTGCGCTCCTCGGTGAGCTGCGGGAACACTATACGGATAGTCTTGCCGTCATTCGTGGGTGTTATGCCGATATCGCTGCCCATTATCGCCTTTTCGATGGATTTGAGCGAGGAAGCGTCCCACGGCTGTATAACAAGGATACGCGCCTCGGCCACCGATACCGCCGCCATAGCGTTTATCTGCGTCGGTACGCCGTAGTAGTCAACGGTGATCTTGTCGAGCACGGCAGGGTTCGCGCGACCCGCGCGTATCGTCGAGAATTCCTTTTCAAGCGCGTTCACGCACTTCTGCATTTTGTCTTCGCCTGTTTTGATAACTTCTTTCATGGCTTTTCATTCCTTTCATAGATAAGTGTGTAGCTGTACGGTTCATTCCCCGCCTGTTATTACGATCCGTCTGCCGAAGGCAGACACCTCAACTGTTACCTGTTAACTGTTAACTGTTAACTGTTAACTGTTACCTGTTAACTGTTAACTGTAACGGTTCAATTCTGGTTGCTCACGAGAGTGCCGACCTTCTCGCCCATTACGGCGTCGTAGATGTTGTCGGGGCGGTGCAGGTCGAATACGATGAGCGGGATATTGTTCTCGAAGCACATGGCCGCCGCCGTTCCGTCAAGCACTCGAAGGCCGTTCACAAGGATATCCTTGTGGCGCAGGGTCTCATACTTCACCGCGTCGTCGAATTTGAGCGGATCCTTGTCGTAAACGCCATCAACCATTGTAGCTTTGAGCACGATGTCGGCATTTATCTCGGCAGCACGGAGCGCCGCGGCACTGTCGGTGGAGAAGAACGGGCTTCCCGTTCCGCAGCCGAAAATGATGATACGGCCTTTTGTGAAGTGGCGCATCGCCTTTTCGCGGATATACGGCTCACAGATAGCGTTCATTGCGATAGCCGACTGAACGCGCACGTCACAGCCGAGCTCTTTGAGCGCATCGCCCACTGCAAGCGCGTTCATCGTTGTGGCGAGCATACCGATGTGGTCGGCGGTCACTCTGTCCATATTCTCGCTCGAGCGCCCGCGCCAGAAATTGCCGCCGCCGACAACTATGCCGATCTCGGCCCCCGCGTCGTGGCAGCGCTTTACGCTTTTGCAGATGGTGTTTATGGTGGGCAGGTCAAGACCTGTCTTTTTCTCGCCCGCAAGCGCCTCGCCGCTGAGCTTCAGAAGTACACGCTTATATTTTGGTGTTGGCATATTCCCCGCTCCTTTCGGTCATCAGTAATCGAGAACGCGCAGCGAGCCGAGAACGTTCAGCCTGCCGCATTTTTCCTCGAATTCCGCCTCGTTTATCTCACCCGTCACGAACGCGCACTCGCTTTCGGGAGCGCCGTCACGCGAAAGGAACCTTACCTCGCCGAAAATGTCGTTAACGGTCTTTTTATCGGCGTTTGCACGCACATAGAACCTGTTGGAGAGCTTCTTGTAGGGGATTATGAAATCCTGTGCGCTGTCTTCCCAGTGCATAGTCTTCGAGGAATGGTCGGACTTTGCAGCGATTATTATGTCGGAGACCACCGCGCTCGCCGTGGGAAGCTTGCCCGCGCCCTTTCCGTAGAACACAACGTCGCCGGTAGCGTCGCCGCGCACGAGGATTGCGTTGAACACGTCATTGACGCCGGCGAGCTGGCTTTCCTCGCCTATAACGGCGGGGCAGGTCATAACCGCTATTTCGTCGCCGCGCCTGGAAGCGAAGCCGATGAGCTTTATGACGCTGTTCATGCTCTCGCAGTATTTCACATCCTCGAGGGTTATCTTTGTTATGCCCTCGGTGTGGATATTATCGGGGTAAACGTGCTTTCCGAACGCGAGGGATGCTAAAATGCAGATCTTGCGGCAGGTGTCGTGACCTTCCACGTCGGCAGAGGGGTCGCGCTCGGCGTAACCGAGATCCTGCGCTATTTTAAGCGCTTCATCAAAGCCCATGCCCTCTTTTATCATCTTGGTAAGTATGAAATTGGTGGTGCCGTTGAGTATGCCCGCTATCTCGTCTATCTCGTTTGCGGAGAGGCACTGGTTGAGCGGACGGATTATCGGTATGCCGCCGCCGACGCTTGCTTCAAAGAAGAAGTTCACGTTGTGCTCGCGCGCTGTTTTCAGCAGCTCCGCACCCTTTGCCGCCACGAGTTCCTTATTCGAGGTGACAACGCTCTTTCCCGCTTCCAGCGCGGACTTCACATAGCCGTAGGAGTATTTCAGCCCGCCGATGACCTCCGCGACCACTTTTACCTCGGGGTCGTTCAGTATGTCGTCGAAATTCTTGGTGAACTTGTCTCTGTAACGCTCATCGGGGCAGTCTCTCACCTCGAGGATGTACTTGATATCGAGCTCGTCGCCCGCTTTCTTTTCAAGGGCGGCTTTATTCCGGTAGAAGACCTCTACAGTCCCCGACCCGACAACGCCGTAACCCAGCACCGCTATCTTTTTCATACGTCTTTTCCTTTCGGGTACAAAAATCTATTCATAATATTATAGCATACTTTTCTTTATAAAACAAGTATTTTTGGAAATTTTTTCGTTGTTTTGGATTTTTGGGAGTATCTGCTCCTAATGACCGGTCGTTGTTTTGGATTTTTTAGGGGGTATCTGCTCCTAATGACCGGTCGTTGTTTGGGATTTTTTTGGGGTATCTGCTCCTAATGACCGGTCGTTGTTTGGGATTTTTTTGGGGTATCTGCTCCTAATGACCGGTCGTTATCCGCTTGTCAA
>JAFTAG010000116.1 GCA_017458655.1 Ruminiclostridium sp.
ATGGCGTTCGCGGCTGGCTTCGCGGCGGAGGCACTGGGAGATACGGGATATATGATATTCTTCATTGCCGAATTTGTCATTGCCGCACCGTGTCTCATACTGTTCTTCAAAAAGAACGGAAGGATAAACGACAAAACGGATTTCATCGTGCCCGGTCTTAACTCGGAGCTCCCCGCAAAGTCAGAAAATACAGTAAAGCTCCTGTTTGGCTGTCCTTCTTTCTGGATAGTGGTGCTGTTCGAGCTCGGCTCCATGATAACGGTGTTTGTATCGGGCATGACGGCATCGTGATATTAAGGGGATCTCCCGGAATATTTCCGAAGCACGCACGACGCGCGCAAAAAATTCTCCGAAAGGAGCGGAAACGGATTTGGGGAGGTTCCTTTTTGTGTTTTTATACAAATTTCTCATCAAAACGATGAAAAGTTTTGTGTCTCGTCATGATTCAAACAGCGGCGAAGCCGCAGCCACAAATATCAATTACCATAAAGGCTCCGAACCGCTGATACAGCAGTTCGGAGCCCTTTTGTCATATCCGTCGTATATTATTTCACCGTGAGGCTGTCAAGTCCGGCATTTCCGCAGAAAATTTCATATCGACAGTCTGTGCGGCAGCCGGAAGTCCTCGTTTTCCCGCTTATACAGTCACCCCGTTTACGAGCACCGCATCGTCGGCAAGTTTAAGCGTGAACTTGCCCTTTTTGAGCTTCCACTTGTTCGTTTCGGTAGCCTTTGTGCATTTAACGGTGATGTTTTGCAGCTCGGTATCCATTTTCAGAGCAAGTGTATTCGCGGTGAGCGTGAATGTATGTCCCGCGCCGTCCACCACAAGTCCCGGGCATTTCGACGGGAACGTGAACTTGTCGGTAACGTCCTCGTGAAGCTCGATAACAAGCGTGTCGGTAAGCTTATCCGTCTTGTACTGCTTATATGCCTCCGCGAGAGTTGTAAAGCGGTTATCCGCCTTCAGCGGTACGCGTTCGCCGTTTTTCAGCGTATATGCGGCTATCGCATATACCGTATAGACCACGTTGGTCTTATTGGCTGTTATAAAGTGGATATCATCTGCAGCCGCGGGTACGAAGAATTTCGCCGCGCTTTTGATGTTGTCTTTTCCGGCCTTTGCGATCATCTTGTTTGCGAAAGAGGGGTCGGCGGCAAGAGTTATTTTTCCGGTCACGGCAGTCTTTGAAAGAGTTAAAGGCTTTGCGTCCGCTTTGAGCTCAAGCGTGCAGTTTTCGCCCGCGTTCAGAGTCCCGGCGGGAGTTAAAGCCGCTTTTGCGCCTACGGTGATATATGTGCCGTCGGCGAGAGTGAGCTCGGTCGTATTTAATTTGCCATTGTCCGCTATCGTGATATTGCCGCTCAGCTTGACTTTTCCGAATCCGGTCAATGACTTTATTTTTATCTCTTCCGTGTCGATGTCTGCCGAGAAGTTCTTATTTCCCGTGATCGTTACGTCCGCGTCTTCGGTAATATTTATGTTCTTTGCCGTAAGGTCTCCGCCCTTGGCAGTGAGCTTAAGCGCCTGTCCTACCGGCTGAGACAGACCGCTTATATCGATGCCCGTCTTTGCTGTGAGCTGAATATCCTTGCTGTAAACGAGAACGTTTCCGACAGTAAGACTGCCTGCCGATGAGCTTACCGCGAGCTTTGAATCGAGCGCGATGATACGAAGCGTGCGAAGCTCCGCGGAGCCCTTGAATGACAGTGTCTTTGTTTTTGTGGGAGTGAACCAGTTACCGTTGCCGTTTACAGTCACAGTGCCCGTGCCTGCCGGGATACCGATAGCTTTTCCGTTGTCGGTGATATTTGCGAAGATGTCGATGACAACAGCCTTTTCGCTCTTGCCGACAGCAGTGAACGCCTCCTGCAGAGAATCATAGCCATTCTCGCCCGCATACACGGCTTTATCCGCTGTTACCGCGCAGAACAGATTCTTGTCCATGGTAACGCTGTCGATAGAGACCTCTTTTGCGTCGAGCGCGAGGCTGTCGTAATATTTCACCCCGGACGCGTGCTTGTTGTCGGTGAGCATTTCAAGCGGAACGCCCTTTGCCTTGTGACCGCTCGTGATATACTCGATCTTTATGTAGGTCTCATTCATATAGTATCTTACCACATAGATCTGCTTTTCCCACCTTGCGGTAAGCGTGAGGTCGCTCTCCGGCGCCGTTGTGAAGTCAAAGGGCTCTCCCGCGTCGGTTATCCACGCGAGCACGGAGTTATCCTCCTGCTCCGGGTCGGCGGGACGGGTAATAAGTCCCGGATACGTCACGGTCTGCGGCTCTATCTCCGTGCCGTTGCCGCTGACGAATTTTACCGTGTATTTATTGGCGGTATAGTACGCTTTGAGAATGAGATCCTCGGTAACTACGGCATCGAAATCATACGGTGTCGGGGGAACTTCTTCCTTCTCGTCATTACCTTCGCTCTCCGCGGGAGTTTCCTCAAAGATATACCAGTATTGGAAGGTATAGTGCTCCTTTACGGGATCCTTCTCGGGCTTTTCCGCCGCCTTTTCGAGATCTACCAGCACTTTAACGGGCTCGGTGCCGTTGTCGGCATCGAAAGTTACCGTATGATAGTCGTGGAGAGGTCCGTACTCCACTTCTTCCGAGGCGTCGCACCCGGTGCGTTTGCAGTAAACACGCATCAGGCCTTTCGATTCACGGGTGGCGGGAGTTATGATATCGCCGTTCTCCATATCCCAGTCATGTCCGAGCGCGGGTATCTTTCTTGTGTCGTAATCGCCGCCGCAGTCGCAGTAAAGTATTTCGCGTCCGGCTGTCGTGCACGTTGCGGGGATATCGGTCTCCCAGCTGTTGTTATTCCATGTGTGCACGGTGTAACCACCATTACCGGACTCATTCGGCGGAACATCATAACAGCTATCCGGTGAAGGGACATCCGGCGCTTCCGGAGCTTCCTCCGCAAAGGCCGTAAGCGGCTGCAGGCTCGTCACAGCGAGGACGAGGCCTGTGAGGAACGCGGCGAACCGCTTTTTCCTCGTTTTTATCAATTGTTTCTGTTCCATAAAATTCTCCTTTCAAAACAGAACTAAATAATTGCCGTAAGTATATATTTCAAATGGCGAAAGCCATCGGAAAACGTGTGGAGCTTGGAAACACGTTCACAGACGCATTTCCGGAGCTTTGTCGGTGTCTGCCCTATCCGCAGCCCCTTTCGGGTGCACTCGCCGATCATTTCGGTGGCGAACTCCATTCCGTCCGTGTGAAATACCGCTTTTTCGGCAGCCTCACGGGTGAGCGCGCGCAGTCCGCAGTGGAAATCCCTCACATCTGTGCGGAATTTCAGCCTTCCGCACCACGACAGGAACGGTACGCCGAGCCTGTGGAGCGCGGGCATCGCGCCTTTTTCGATCCCGCCGCGGAACCGGTCTCCTATCATCACGTCGTATTCTCCGCGTTCCAGCGGGAAATAAAACCCCTCGAGGTGAAAAAAGTCGTATGTTGTGTCGCAGTCGCCGAAAATCACGACTTTCCCGCGGGAATGCTCGATACCCGTGCGTATCGCTCTGCCGTAGCCGCGTCTCGGCTCGCGTATGACCGATGCGCCGTGCTTTTCGGCTGTTTTCACGGAATTATCGGTGCTGCCGTTGTCCACGACTATGATCTCGGCGTTCAGCCCGTGTGAGGAGATGAACCGCTTTGCTTCATCGATACAGGCTCCTGCCGTTTTTTCTTCGTTCAGGCACGGCATTATCACAGACAAGTCTGTTGAATGCTCAGGTACGTTTTCGCTTGACATTTCCGCGCCCTCCGATCAGCTCGTATATTATCAGGCATACCGCGAGTACAGCTGCCGCCTGCGCACGATAAGTGAAGAAATAGTGGCCGTAGGAATGTCCGTGCAGGACCGTGAATCTTATATACGGGACAAGCCCGATGATCGCGTACAGCAGCATAAGCTTATAATTTGCGCCTTTCCTGCGGTAAACGAAGCAGACGTAAGCCAAACCGAGGGCTATCACAATGCTCACAACGATACCGGCTCCATGGTATGAATACGGGAACAGGCAGCTGAGGTTTTTCAGCAGCGACTCAGTGATGTAGCCGAGTGTGTCGAGCTGTCCGCTGCCCGCGATGCGCTCCGCAATATGGCCGGTTATGTACGGCATTACATCTTCGCCGAGCACGGCCGCCGCCGCGATCCACTTTGTGACCCACATACCGACGTAGCCGACTCCCCAGAGCACTGTGTTTTTCACGGAAAACAGGATATTATCGCGTATCGCCCGTTCGCGGCGCATATATACCGCGAGCAGCAGCGGAATAAGCAGTGTGAGCGTTTCACAGGTGAGAAAGTCAAGGTAGTTCGTTATTATACCGCATATCATAAACGCGATACCGAGCGTCTCGGGCTTATCCTTCCGCACGAGCTTTACCGCGATCACGGACATTGTGAGCGATATAATGAACACCCACGAATATTCGAGCGTGAACGGCACCATCCAGATACCGACCATTATAAACGCGGCTGCCGTGCCGACGGCTCCCGCGTACAGCTTACGCCGTATCAGAAGATACAGCAGAAGGATCGTGAGCGCCGTAATTATAACCGCACAGATAATGTGCATACCGTGAATATTTGTGAACAAGTGTGACAGCCTCGCCAACCCGGCTGAGCCGTGCCAATAGCGTAGATACTGCGTGTTCGCGGACGGTTCGGGGGAGCTTTTTATCGAGTTCAGGAAGCTTGCATTCTGGAACCGACCGTCCTCGTAGTAGTATTCCGCAAGCATTACCGAGCGCAGCGGGTCGCTCTCGTCGAAATGATAGGCGATGTTGAGCAGGACTATGTCGGCATAGTTGTGCACCTGCGTCGCGGGGACCGTTTCTATAAGGTTGTAATAGTCGGGGTGCTCGCATAAAAGCTCCGCGGAAGAAAGCATATTGTCCCGTAACGCCGCGCGCGGTATCATTGCGGACAGCACAAGCGCTCCCATGAGTATTAAAACGCTCGCGATAAATGCCGCGGTATATATAATGATCTTTCTGATAGAAAACTGCCTCACATTCCGATGTTTTTATGTCGTTCTGTACATCATCAGGAGCATTTGCTTCTGCGTTTCAAGCTCCTTCATATCGTCGAAGCCGTCCTCCGGCTTATATACGAGCCCCATAGCGTATCTCGTCACCGCCGCGAGCATAAGGTGCAGCGTCGTCGAGAACATTTCCGTTTCCGGTATGTCCGTGCGAACGGTCCTGTCGCTCACTGCGCGCTCGTACATCGTGTGGAACCTTTTGCCGAGCGTGTTTATCATATCGCGGTAGGGCTGTAATACCGAAGCGTCAAGCCCTTCGACTTCAACGTACATATTGAACATCTGATTGAATTTCAGCAGGTCTTTGTGGTCGCGGTACAGCCGCAGGAACGAGTCGAGGCAGAATTCTAATATCTCCGCCGCGGTCATACCCTCAAAATCGGCGGGACAGCGCTTGCTGTTCTCATCGGTGAACGCTTTCCACTTCTTGGTCGATATCTCGACCACAAAGCCCTGCTTCTTGTCGAAGTAGCGGTACAGGGTCGTTATCGTAAAGCCTGCCGCCTTCGCTACCTCGTTCATCGAAACACCCTCTATACCGTACTTCAAAAACAATTCAAAGCCCTTTTCAAGCAGAAGATTCTTGTTTTCGGCTATTACCTCCGGTTTTGGCGGTCTGCCGCCCGGATTTTTTATCGGCTCTCTTTCCGGCATAAATGCACCTCATCTGTACGGTTTCGGGTAAATACATTCACACAAACTATTTTAACACAAAGTGCTTTGTTTGTCAAGAGGATAACGATATTTGCGGCAAAAAGCTCCGAGTCGTTACGGTCCGGGGCTTCACGCGGCCCGGGCAGGATACATTACAGCACGTTTCGCATTTTAAGCGGTTTTTCCGTTCGCCGTATCGCCTGCTGCCGCTCTTAATTTGTTTATGAGCTTCATATAAGCTTCGCTGCCTTCAAACGCCGCGTCATAGTTCTTCCTTTCAAGAAAATCAAGAAGTGTCTCAAGGTTCGTTCCGGGCGTATGCTTCACCGCAGATGCTTTGCTGCGGTCGATCTCCGAAAACCATAAGGGGTTATCTTTTCCCGCTGCGTTCTCGGGATCTTCATAGGCATATCCGACAGCTTTTTCAAGCTCCTCGAGCGCCTTATCCTTATCATTTGCAGCCAGATAAGCGCTTGATAAAAACAAAGAATTATCTGACAGCAGATCGCCGAAAAAGCCTGTCGAATTATCCCTCACAAGCAGGATCAACCGCTCTCTTAAACGCATTATTTTTATTTTTTCTTCTGCGGTATGTTCTACGCAGCTCTTGATCTTTCCGATAACAAAGGACAGGGTCCATATAAGATTTATGAGCAGCTCCTGCCATGCTTCGAGCGCCTCCCTGCCTTCAAGTGTCCTCGGATAAAGCATATCCCGGGTCGTATGTATATGCGGCAACGAGCAGGCTGTCTCCCGCGCTTTCTCTCTGTTTCCGAGAAAGGTATATAAGTACACCGAAAGCTGTTTAAAGTTGTCGCCCGTATGCTCCTTGCCGGAGCATTCCGTTCCTCTCTCGCATATCCCGATGATCTCTTTGGCTTTCTCCCTTTTCAGCACATCATCGTCAATGTCGCCGCTCTGGAAGTAAAGACTGTACATAGAGGCTGCAAGCGCATCGAAAAGTTCCGGCGAATTGGGATATTGTCTGAGCTTTCCCGTAAGGTAGTCTATGGCGCCCCGGTCGTTGCCCGCCGAGGTGAAATTCAGCCTGTTGTATTCGAGTATAGCGCCGATCTCATCTTTTCTTCGCGTTATATCCACGCCGAGCAAACAGTCGGCAGTAACTCCGAAGAAATACGCAAGGGCGGGGAGCTGTGATATATCCGGCGAAGTCCTGCCGCATTCCCATTGGCTTACCGCGCGCGAGCTTATGCCGAGAGCCTCCGCAAGCTGTTCCTGCGTTATATTCTGTTCCTGCCGAAGCCGTTTTATTGTTTTTCCTACAGACATTTTTGTCACTCCTTGTAATACTGATCGATAATTGACAATTGATAATTGCGGTGCCTCGTTCGTTGCCGTTCGGATCGTGGCGAGACACGAAACTTTTTATTTATGGGCTCCTCTAAAAACCTATTGTCGTTCAGGCGTGCCGACATAAAGTCGGCAGATTGTACAAATTTTTCGCAGGCATACTGTCGTATGTCAAGGAAAATTTGTGCAATATGACGGCTTTAGGACGGTGCGAATGGGCGGCA
>JAFTAG010000117.1 GCA_017458655.1 Ruminiclostridium sp.
AGGCCTTTCGCGAGCGCGGGATCCTCCATTTGTTCGCAGATCGCGACCTTGTGCCCCTTGTCGATAAGGCGCTTTATATACTGCTCCGCAGAATGGTACGGGACGCCGCACATCGGCACTCCCGCGCGCGATGTGAGGGTAAGCTCCAGCTCCTTGGAAATGTTCTCCGCGTCGTCGTAGAACATCTCATAGAAGTCTCCGAGCCTGTAGAACAGCACATAGCCGCGGTATTCCTCCCGCACCTTGAGATACTGCTCGAGCATCGGAGTTACTTTC
This sequence comes from Ruminiclostridium sp., assembly GCA_017458655.1. Lineage (GTDB taxonomy): Bacteria > Bacillota > Clostridia > Oscillospirales > Ruminococcaceae > Ruminiclostridium_E. The sequence goes on from JAFTAG010000117.1 coordinate 277, forward strand.
TTCTCGTCGGCGGCCTTCTCGCCCATTTCCGTCACCTTCTTACGCTGAATATCCGTTAATTATCAACGCTTACGGTGCGGATAATTAACTCCTCGCTTCATAAGTCTATAATTCCGTTCTGTAGCAAATCCAATAAAAAAATAATATTGGGTGCAGCGTCACGCTGCCGCAGGTCGAGGGCGCGTAGCCCTCGTGCCGTCTGCAAAGACAGTCTGTCGGAATGTTCCATTCCGGCAGACATCTTAGCCGCAGCCGCCGCAGCTCCCGCAGTTGCCGCCGCAGCCGTGAGAGGCGTGCGGGTCGCAGGTATCGGGGTCCTCGCCCTCGCAGCTCAGGGAGATTATCATATTGACCTCGTTGAGCAGGATATCGAGCGCGTTCTTGACAACGGCGAAATTCGCCATATTGACGTTCTTCATCACTTCGCCGTATGCGTCCTGCATATCCTTGTTCATTACGCGGATCTTCTCGGCGTCCTGCTCAGACTGCTCCTTCTGCATTTCGACCGACAGGAGCTGTCTTTTCGCGCTGAAATCGCTTATGAGCCCCTGTAATGCCTCGTCGGCGTCATTCGCGGCCTTTGCCGCCACATAGTCCTTGTAACGTTGATCGGCTTGTATCGCCTTGCCGAGCTCTCTTGCTGCCGTAATTGCGTCCATAGTATCGTTCTCCTTTACTTTTTGGTGAATTTTATCTCCGAGCTGCCTTCTCCCCACTTCATCGTCTTTTCGTCCGGGAAGCGGGTCAGATGCTCTTTCTTTACGTTTGTGTCATCGCTTGTCAGCACAAGCTTGTTTGCGGAGACCTTGAACTTTCCGCGGGTATAGACATTGCCGCCGTCCGCGTTTACCACCTCATGAGTGTAGCTGTTGTTGTCGTAGAATATATAAGTCTCTACCGACGTGCCGTACTTGCGCTCCCATGTCCCGACTGCCTCTTCTTTTGAAATGTTCGGTGCGGGCTCGTCTTTTTTCGATGAATCGAACCAGTCGCAGCCGCCCGCCGCCGCGGCCAGCATCATAATGAAGATAAACGCTGCCGCAGTTCTCAAAAAATTTCTTATCATACTAATCAACGTCTCCCGTATATTCAAATTTCATATCGCCTCATCGGCCTGACACCGGACGGCTTTATTTCACGATCTCCCCTGTAAGCGCCCACGGAAGCGCCATTGTTATCTTCACATCGACGAAGCTTCCGAGAAGCTCGTCGCTTCCCGCGAAGTCAACGATGATGTTCTGACGGGATCTCCCGGTCAGCAGCGTCTCGTCCGTCCTGCCGCGCCCCTCACACAGCACACGCAGCGTCCGGCCGACGTACTTCGTGTATGCCTGCTCGCCGAGGCTGCCCTGCAGGTCGAGCAGCTCGCGGAACCATTTTCCCTTTTCCTCGTCGGATACGGGGTCGTCCATTTCCGCGGCCTTTGTGCCCTCACGGCGGCTGTATATGAACGTGTAAGCGCTGTCGAACTTCACTTTTCGGATAAGCTCCAGCGTCGCGGTGAAGTCCTCATACGTCTCTCCCGGGAAGCCCACGATGATATCGGTGGTGAGCTGTATATCGGGAATGCGCCGCTTTGCGTACTCCGCGAGGTCGAGGTAACGCGAGGTGTCGTAATGCCGGTTCATCAGCTTCAATATCTTATCGCTGCCGCTCTGAACGGGCAGATGCAGGTGGTGGGATATATGCCGGCTGTCGGCGATGATATCTATGAGCTCGTGGGAGCAGTCCTTCGGGTGGGACGTCATAAAGCTTATCATAAACTCCCCGTCAAGCGCGTCAAGCTCGGCGAGCAGCGCGGGGAAGCTTGTCCCCTTGTCCTTGCCGTAGGAATTCACATTCTGCCCGAGCAGCAGTATCTCCTTATACCCGCTTTCGACCAGCCCCTTCACCTCGCGGACGATATCCGCCTGCTCGCGGGAACGCTCGCGCCCTCTGACTTTCGGAACTATGCAGTAGGTGCAGAAGTTGTTGCAGCCGTACATTATCGGCACGCTCGCCTTGAATCGGCTCTCTCTGCGCACGGGCAGGTCTTCCGCGATAACGCCGTCGCTGTCCGGTATGCACACCAGCCTGCCGCCCTTTTCGTATATGCCGTACAGCATTTCCGGGAATTTGTGCAGAACGTGCGTCCCGAAGATAAGGTCAACATACGGGAATCGCTGCTTCATACGCGCCGCGATGTGCTCCTGCTGTACCATACAGCCGCAGACTGCTATTATCATATCGGGGTTGCGGCGCTTGATGTGCTTTAATGCGCCGACATTGCCGAACACGCGGTTCTCGGCGTTCTCACGCACCGCGCAGGTGTTGTACAGCACGAGGTCGGCGTTGTCGGGGCTGTCGGTGAATTCGAAGCCCATTTCCTCAAGCATACCGTTAAGGCGCTCCCCGTCGGCTACATTCTGCTGACAGCCGTAGGTATGCGTGAATGCGAGCGGCTTGTGGTCAAAGACGTGTGTTACCGCTCTGACACGCTGCTCGAAAAAGCGCTGTTCTTTCAGTTCATCTTCGCTCAGACAGCTTGCTGCCACCGCGCTCCCCCCTTTTTTGCACAATTATTCGTCATAAATTATAGTATAACATATTTTCAAAGATTTTTCAAGTGCAATTTGCACACACATTCCGCAAATAACGTAAAACAAACGTGTATTTCCCCGAATTTAGAAATTGACGTGTAAATTTTGTGTAATATTAATAAAATTAGGCAAATTTATAAAAAATACTTGTAAATTTTTCCGCAATGTGATATAATGTAACTATCAAGGACATAAGTGTCCGTTGGAAAGGAATGATCAAAGCAATGAAAGTACAGATCACAGCCAAGAAAATGCAGCTCAGCCAGGCCTTCACCGATTACGCGGAGGAAAGGCTCTCCGCCAAACTCGATAAGTTTTTCGGTGACGAAGCAAGCGCAAAGATCGTGCTCAATACGGTCAAGAATAAGATCATTTTAGAGCTCACCGTTGAACTCGGCGGCGTTATCTTCCGCGCGGAACAGTCCGCCGATGACAAGAACGATGCCCTCGATGCCTGCATCGACAAGATCATACGCCAGATAAGAAAGAATAAGACCCGTCTCGCCAAGCAGCTCCGCGACAATACCTTCACCGATAAGTTCGAGCCCGCTCCCGACGAACAGGTCGATTATGAGGTCATAAAGCATAAATCCTTCGAGCTCAGACCTATGGCCGTCGAGGAAGCTATCCTCCAGATGAATATGCTTGACCATAACTTCTTTATGTTCAAAAACGCCGAGACCGGCGACGTAAACGTGGTTTACAAAAGAGCCGACGACAATTACGCAGTCCTCGAACCGCGCAGATAGCCGCTGCCGCTCGAGAGAGCACAGAGGTCGCTGACGCTTGAGACTGGGGAAAGAGGAAACCTTTTCTGAAGAAAAGGTTATCCTCTCTCCCCAGACCCCTCTCTCTTTCCAAAAAACTTTGCTGGCTTCGCAGTTAAACCCGAAGGTTTGTGCTCCTATTGTAAGATACAGCTAATCAAAAACAGCACCGTGCAGATCAGTACGATGCTGTTCTTTTTGTGTATTGTTGTGCTGATTTGTGGTTTTTGCAGCTTCTTTTGCGCAATTCGAACAAACCTCACAATAGGAGAAGAAACTTACAAGTCTGATTGCGGAGCCACAATAAGTTTTTTGAAAAGGTGGGGGTTTGGGGGAGGGAAAACTTTTGTACACAAAAGTTTTCCCTTCCCCAAGCGCGTCAGCGCTCTCTCAAGCGTCAGCGACCTCTGTTCCCTCTGTGCCCTCTGTGCTCTCCGAAATAAAAAGGCAGATCTTTCGATCCGCCTTAAATTAGATGCTCGTCGGTCGCACCGACCCTCTTTTACGCTCTTACATCCATGAGAGCTCCGCTTCCACCCGCAGGCGGCGCGGCTTCCGAAATGCTTTCGATCAACTGATCGCTTAATACTTCGCCGGTGTCAAGATTTTTCTTGAACATAGCCAATGAAGCCTGTGACATGGTATCAGCCTTGGCCATACCCATTGCCATAGTTGTTATGAGACTTCCGATCCCATCCATGAAAAGCACCTCCTTCATCCTTGCAATTACTATTATACCGTAACCGGACTGTAATTTCAATAGGCGTTTTGCACAATTTTAAACAATCGCTTTTGTTTATTTTGCATTAGCGCGCTTTCTTGTGGGCATTTCCTGTTTCTGCGCGGAAGTATGCTTCTTCTCGCCGCGTATCACCGTGGGAGGCTCGTTGCCCTTCGCGCATTCCGGACTGATGATGACCTTTGTGATAGTCTCATCGCTCGGCGTATCGAACATCGTATCGTTAAGTATGGATTCAAGTATGGTGCGCAGTCCGCGTGCACCGGTCTTTCTCGCGATAGACTTCTTCGCTATCTCGCGCAGAGCGTCGTTCTCGATCTCGAGCTCCACGCCGTCAAGGTCGAACAGATAGCTGTACTGCTTGACGATAGCGTTCTTCGGCTCAACGAGTATCTTTATCAGCGCATCCTCGTCAAGCTCGTCAAGCACCGCAATAACGGGCAGTCTTCCCACAAGTTCGGGGATTATGCCGTATTTCACAAGATCGTCCGGCTCAACCTCGTGAAGTATCTTGTTGAGCGAAGCGTCGCTCTTGCTGGTAAGCTCAGCGCCGAAGCCGAGAGCCGACGAATGTATGCGAGCCGAGATAGTCTTGTCGATGCCGTCGAAAGCGCCGCCGCAGATGAACAGTATGTTCGTGGTGTTTATCTGTATGAATTCCTGATTGGGGTGCTTTCTGCCGCCCTGCGGGGGAACATTCGACACTGTGCCCTCCACTATCTTGAGCAGCGCCTGCTGAACGCCCTCGCCGCTTACATCGCGGGTTATCGAGGTGTTCTCGGAGCGGCGGGAGATCTTGTCGATCTCGTCGATGTAGATTATACCGTGTTCGGCTGCCTCTATGTCGTAATCCGCAGCCTGTATCAGCCTGAGCAGAACGTTCTCAACGTCCTCGCCGACATAGCCCGCCTGCGTGAGCGTGGTGGCATCCGCTATAGCGAACGGAACGTGCAGTATGCGCGCAAGAGTCTGCGCGAGCATAGTCTTTCCGACACCTGTGGGGCCGAGCAGCAGCACATTGCTCTTCTGGAGCTCAATGCCGTTGGTAGTACCGCGGTCATTCGCGAGCGTTCTCTTGTAGTGGTTGTAAACGGAAACGCAGAGCGTCTTCTTGGCATCCTCCTGCCCTATGATATACTGGTCGAGCACCGCCTTGATGTCGGAAGGCTTGACTACGGCATTCGGCTCACCGAACGAGGCCGGGGTATGTCTGGTCTGCGGGGTGCGCTTTTTGGGCAAGGTGATCTCCGGTATATCTCCCTCTTCAAGCAGCATACCGTATGTCGCAATGACACAATCGCTGCAAATTGCGGCGTTGTTGGAATAAAGTATCCGTGTGACCTTATCCTCGGTCTTGCCGCAAAAACTGCATTTTAGCATTTCCGGGTCTCCTTTCTGAAAGCTGTACCGCTTTACCTCTTATCGATGACCTTGTCAATGAGTCCGTATTTGAGCGCTTCCTCCGCGGTCATAAAGTTGTCGCGGTCGGTATCGCGCTCTATCACCTCGACGGGCTGACCGGTCATTTCCGCGTACATACGGTTCATACGCTGCTTTATCTGCACGATATGGTTCGCGTGTATCTCGAAATCCGACGCCTGCACCCTGCCGGTGCCGCCGAGAGGCTGGTGTATCATTATCTCGCTGTTGGGGAGGGCGAAACGCTTGCCCTTCGCGCCCGCCGCGAGCAGGAACGACCCCATTGACGCCGCCATACCCATACAGATCGTGGAAACATCGCACTTGATGTAGTTCATCGTATCATATATCGCCATACCGTCGGTTATCGAGCCGCCGGGGCTGTTGATATAGAGCGCGATATCCTTTTCGGGATCCTGTCCCTCGAGGAACAGCAGCTGCGCCACGACAAGTCCCGCGGTCACGGAATTTACCTCCTCGTGCAGCATAACTATCCTGTCATTGAGCAGGCGCGAATATATATCATAGGCGCGTTCTCCGCGTCCGGTCTGTTCTATGACCGTTGGCACAAGACTCATACGATCCATTGTGTGACCCTTCCTTTCTGCTGCGGATACGACCCACGGGGCATACCCTTATATCCGGAATTACTTCTCTGTGATCTCGGCATTTTCACGCACGAAATCGAATGCTTTCTCTACCTTTATATCCTTTGCGAGGCTCTCCTCGGAGATAAGCTCCTTTACCTTCTCAACGGGTCTCTTGTGCTCCTCTGCAAGCTCCTCGTAATGCTTCTCGAGCTCATCTGCCTCAGCGGTGATGCCTTCGAGGTCGGCTATCTTTTCGAGCGCGAGTCTGAGCTTCACCTGTGTTAGAGCGGGCTTTCTGAATGTGGCCTTGAACTGCTCGAGGGAGATATTCGCGTATCTGAGGTAATCCTTAAGTGTCACGCCGACATATCTGTTTCTGTATTCCCACTCACGGAGCATATCCGCAACGCGGTTCTCGACCATAGCCTCGGGGATCTCGTCGGTAACGAGGTCTGCGAGCTTCTCGGAGATATCGTTGTCGAGGTCGGACTTTGCTTCCTGCTCGGCGCGCTCCTCGAGCTTCTTCTTGGTATCGGCCTTGTATTCATCGAGCGTGTCGAACTCGCTGACGTCCTTTGCGAACTCGTCATCGAGGTCCGCGAGCTCCTTGCCCTTTATCTCGTGTATCCTGCACTTGAACACCGCGGGCTTGCCTGCGAGGTTCTTTGCGTTGTAATCCTCGGGGAATGTGACATTCACATCGAAGTCCTCGCCTATGCTCTTGCCCTCGATCTGATCCTCAAATCCGGGGATAAAGCGGCCGCTTCCGAGCTCGAGCTCGAACTTCTCGCCCTTGCCGCCATCGAACGCCTTGCCGTCAACAAAGCCCTCGAAGTCGAATATGACCGTATCGGTCTTCTGAGCGGGTCTGTCCTCAACGTCGATTATTCTCGCGTTGTTCTCTCTGATGCGCTCTACCTCGGCATCAACGTCCTCGTCCGTAATAGTCTTGACGGTTTTCTCCGCCTTTAATCCCTTATAGCCGGAAATTTCGATCTCGGGCTTGACTGTGATAGTGATGCTGAATGTAACACCGTTCTCGCGGGTAACGTCCGTGACCTGCGTATCGGGGATATCCACCGCGTCGAGCTTCTGATCGTCGATAGCGTCGGAGACCACCTTCTGATACATACCGTTTATAGCTGTCTCATAGAAGAACGTGTCGCCGTATTTAGCCTCGATCATCTTGCGGGTAGCCTTGCCCTTTCTGAAGCCGGGGATCTGAATGTTCTTGCGTCTTCTGAGATAAGCTGTCTGGAGCGCTTCTTCAAATTCGGCGCCGTTTACGTTAACCTCGAGCTCGACTGTGTTTGTGCCTGTCTTTTTGTTTGAAATTACTTCCATGTTGTGATACCTCCGTATTTGCAGTCAAAATTATATGATATATTTTTTCAATAATTTCCGATATTGTGAAAAACCCGAAAATTAAGAAAATTCGCTTGGTTCGACCTTCACCGGCATAAATTCCAGATAGTCGGCGGAGATCATTTTGTAGTCGGTGCCGTCATATTCGCCTGTGAAGGCTCTCGCGTGGCCGGATCTTCCGTGGATATGCCCGTAGTAGCAGCGCTTTATGCCGTACTCCTTGATGACACGCAGGATATA
>JAFTAG010000118.1 GCA_017458655.1 Ruminiclostridium sp.
CAGAAAATTTTGACGCGGATTCGGTGCGGCCGTCGCCGCCTTCCCACCCTGCCCCGTCGGCGCGCACCGACCAATGCAGGAGGCATTGTGCATTTGCTCAAAGGGCGGCACGGATGCCGCCATACAAGGCAAATGCTTTACGCACGCAATCCGGTTGTCAAGGGAGGCTCCAAAAAAATTTTTCCCCAGATAACATAGGAAAAAATTTTTTGGATACCCTTGACAACCGGATAACGACCGATCAACAGGAGCAGTTCCCCACATACAAACTTTATCTTTACAATTCAAAAAATTTATGCTATAATATAAAACACCATGAAAGGAACCCTATATGAAGCTTATTTTCGCGATAGTGAACAACGATGATGCACCGAAAGTCGCCTCCGCACTGACAAAAGCGGGATATTTCGCGACAAAGCTCGCATCTACGGGTGGCTTCCTGCAAGCGGGAAACACCACGTTTATGATAGCCTGCGACACGGCGGCTGTAGATAATGCCGTATGCGTGATAGCGCAGAATTCCCGAAAGCGCAGCCAAGTAGTTCAGAACGCGGCGATACTCACGGGCGACGCTCCGACGAGCTTCCCGACGGAAGTGAGCGTAGGCGGCGCGACGGTATTTGTAACTGATATTGAAAGATTTGAAAAACTGTAATGAAGATATACGGAAAGAAAAACGCTATAGACGCGCTTGACAGGTTCGCGCAGTCGGGACGATTTCCCCACGCGCTGCTGCTCTGCGGCGAGGAAGGCATCGGAAAGCGCACCCTCGCACGATATGTCGCCATGATGTATATGTGCCCCAACTGCTCGAACGGCCGCCCATGTATGCAGTGCACGGTATGCCGCCGTATCGCGGAGCGCATCCACCCGGACGTCGTTGACGGCACATACGAGGTCAACGAGATATACAGCAATATGGGCATAAACAAAAACCACGCCAAGTCGTTCCGGCAGTTTATGGCGAGCTGCTATATGAAGCCGAACGACGGCGATGTGCGCGTGATAGTTTTTGAGGCGCTCGACAAAATGCAGGCGCTCGAACAGAACGCCCTGCTGAAATGTATCGAGGAGCCGCTTGAATTCAACAGATACATCTTTACGGCGGTAAACAAGACCCCCGTGCTACAGACCGTTCTGTCGCGCGTAGTTGCGATAAACGTCGATGAAGCGGACGAGGCGGGATTTACCGAGGCTCTCGCGGAAAACGACATTCCCGCAGGCCGCGCCGCCGAGCTGTTTGAACTGTGCGGCGGGAATATCGGCGCTGCGCTGGAGCTCGAGGAAAGCGGCGGCGATATACCGTACCGCACTGCCGCGGCGAAGGCTGCGGAGGCGATAGCGGCGGGTGCCGAGCTTGATTGCCTTGCCGCGTTCAACACTCTCAAAACGCGCGACGATATTTTCGATACGCTCGGGATATTGTCGGATATATTTGCTGCGGCGGCCGCTTCAAAGGCGGGGAAAGCCGTGTCCGGCGCGTTCGTCGGGCAGTCGGAAAAGCTTGCGTCGCGGCTCGGCTCAAAGGCGCTCACAAAGCTTTACGACGAGACAGTGAAGCTCTACGGACTGTCCTTCACCAACCCGAATGTCAGACTGTTCGCGGCCGAATGCACAAGCAAGCTGTTCGGAACGCTCGACAAGAGATAACAAAAGGAAATTTACGGGACAAAGAAAGGAAACATATAAATGACCGAGATCATAGGAATAAGGTTCAAAGAAGTCGGAAAGGTGTACTATTTTTCGCCTTCCGGCAAAAAACTGCAGATGGGCGACAAGGTCATCGTCGAGACAACGCGCGGCGTGGAATGCGGCGAGGTCGTTATACCGAACCGCGAGATAGACGACAAGCAGATAACCCAGCCGCTCAAGCCCATAATGCGCAAGGCCAACTCCGAGGACTTCCGCCGTATCAAGGACAACGAGTCCAAGGAAGGCGAGATAATGAAGACCTTCGTCAGGAAGATCGCCGAGCACAAGCTGAAAATGAAGCCTATCGACGTGGAATACACGTTCGACGGCAGCAAGATACTGTTCTACTTCTCCGCGGAGAGCAGAGTGGATTTCCGCGAACTGGTGAAAGACCTCGCGGGCATCTACCGCACCCGCATAGAGCTGCGGCAGATAGGTGTGCGCGACGAGGCGAAAATGCTCGGCGGCCTCGGTATCTGCGGCAGGCCGTTCTGCTGCGCGAGCTTTCTCGGGGAGTTCCAGCCCGTCTCGATAAAAATGGCGAAGGAGCAGTCTCTCTCGCTCAACCCGACAAAGATCTCCGGCACCTGCGGCAGACTTATGTGCTGCCTCAAATACGAGCAGGACAGCTATGACGCCCTGCTGAAAATAACCCCCAAGGTCGGCGCTATAGTGGAAACTCCCGACGGACAGGGTCAGGTCGAGGACGCCAACCTCCTTACCGGCATTCTCAAAGTCAAGCTCAAAAGCAATCCCGACGCACCCGCCGCGCCTTATAAGCGCGAGGACGTCAAGCTCCTCAAAGACTCCAAGATCAAGATCAACAAAGACGAGCTCGCCGCTCTGAAGGGTCTGGAAGACTGAGAGAGCGCACAGAGCACAGAAGTCGCTTACGCTCGAGATAATTTTTTTAGAATGGGGGCTCTGCCCCCGGACCCCCGCAAGGGGGCAAACGCTGCCCCCTTGACCCGAGCGGCGGCGACGGCCGCACCGAATCCGCGTCGAGAGTTTCAGCAAATTGTCAGCTTTCGTCCGCGCCACAAGTCTTGCTTTTTATTCGCCCCCCGAGGCAAGAGAGCTCACAAGCCTGCACTCGGCAGGGAGTGGTGCGGTATGCTATAATTGAAGGTGCGACGGGGAGGTGCAGTTCCTCTTGCTTCCCACCCTGCCCCGTCGGCACGCACCGACAGCATACCGCAATCCGCTTGTCAATGGGAGGCTCCGAAAAAAATTTTTCCCCAGACAACAGAGGAAAAATTATTTTTGGACACCCTTGACAAGCGGATAACGACCGGTCATAAGGAGCAGAGTTAACACACCGGAGATGATAAAAAATGATCACAATAGCCGCAATAGCCACCCCACCTGCACAGGGCGGTATTGCAGTAATAAGGATATCCGGCGAGGACGCACTGAACGTAGCGGAGCGCGTCTTTTCCCCCGCAAGCGGAAAACCGATAAGCGAAATGCGCGGCTATACCGCGGCATACGGAACTATCCGCGACAAGGGCACCCGGCTTGACGACGGTGTCCTTCTTGTCTATAGAACGCCGCACAGCTACACGGGCGAGAATGTCGCCGAAATATCCTGTCACGGCGGCGTTTTTATTGCAAAAAGAGTGCTTTCCGCGTGCTTCTCGGCGGGTGCAGTCCCCGCACAGGCAGGCGAGTTCACCAAGCGCGCCATGCTCAACGGAAAACTCTCGCTCACACAGGCCGAAGCGGTAGCCGATATCATCGGGGCACAGAACGAGCAGTTCCTGATGTGCAGTGAGGCGCAGCGTGAGGGAGCGCTCCACAGACGGATAAAAGCCGTATCGGACGAGATACTGTCCATAGTGACGCTGATACAGGCGTGGATAGATTACCCCGATGAAATGGAGGACGAGTTCGACGGGAATCTTGAAGCGGGAAAGCTCAAAGCCGCGGAGAATGAACTGTCAAGGCTGATATCGAGCTGCGGGGAAGGCCAGATGCTCCGCGACGGCATTCCCACCGCGATAGTCGGCCGCCCGAACGTGGGCAAATCCACGCTGATGAACCTGCTGACCGGCACCGAGCGCAGTATCGTTACCGATATTGAGGGGACTACCCGCGATATCGTCGAGGAAACGGTCATGCTCGGCGGGATAATGCTGCGGCTCGCGGACTGCGCGGGTATACGCGACACGAGCGACGTTGTCGAGGGTATCGGCGTCGAGCGTATGCTAAAAAAGCTCGCGGAAGCCTCCGTGGTGCTCGCCGTGTTCGATTCGAGCCGCGAGCTCTCCGACGACGACGAGCGGCTGATAGCGCGCCTTGACCCCGCAAAGACCGTCTGCGTCATCAACAAGACCGACCTCAACGAAAAAGCCGATGTTTCGCGGCTTTCGGGGAAATTCCCCCATACCGTGCGTATCAGCGCGAAGGACGAAGCGAGCATAAACGCGATAGCCGACGCGGTCGCGGAGCTTTCCGGTATCGGCAGCCTCGACCTCACCACCGGCTTTATCGCCAACGAGCGGCAGCGCCTCTGCGCGTGTGAAGCCCGCGATCTCGTAACGCAGGCGCGTGAAGCTCTCGAAACGGGAATGACACTCGACGCGGTGGGAATACTGTGCGAGAACGCGCTCGACAAGCTGTACGAGCTTTCCGGCGAAAAAGCCTCCGACACAGTGATCGACAGCGTGTTCAAGCGCTTTTGCGTAGGGAAATGATATTTTGTCGATCTCCCACCGAAGGTGGGAGAACGACGTGAAGACATCGTAAAAAATTTCCGAAACATATAAAGTTTTTACAATATCTGACGATAAAACATACAGAGATATTTTTGCAGGGATGTGCGAAATGCCAATGAAGGGAGGATCATTATGAACAATATCGTAACAAGCCTCAAATCGGCAGGCAACCAGTTCAACACCAAAGCGGTCGGCGGCGGATCGTCCGTTCTTTCCGCCGCAAAAGGTGCGTATCTCAACGCGGGAGACGATACGAGCAAGGTCGCCGAAAACGACATCGACAGCTTCACCGAACGCCTTGCGAACGCGTTCAAAACGGACAACGCCGATGTTATCCGAGCGCTTGACGGGCTGTCCGAGGCCGACAAAGCCGATATCGCCGCAAGATCGTACCTGCAGATGCAGGGTCGTATCATCAGCGCGAGAAACAAGGAAGAACAGGACATCAAGGATTTCCGCGAGCTGGAGGAAGAAAAATACCGCTACAAGGATATGCTCGAGGAAGCGAAGGAGAACGGCGGCTGCGCCAAAGTAAAGGGCGACAAGGACAAGCGCTGGCTGTTTGGCGACAGAGAAGAGGGCAGCACGGTCACATCGAAGGAGATCGAGGACGCTCTCGATGATGTACAGAGCCGCATAGATAGGTTTCTCGCCCCCTATGGCAGAAACGAGGACGGTTCCGCGATATCAGATCCGGACAACGAGGTCGTTACACGCGATTATATCGCTTACGCGGCTGTGTTTGAGGAAATGACGGGGCTGAAAACTCCCGACCCGGGCGATTCGCTGCTTTTGCACAAGCTTGACCGCGACGAGAGCAACTTTGTCGAGCGCGCACAGGACAATATAAACAAGCTTAACAAGCTCTCAAATGACCTCAATGCGCAGTGGAAAAAGTATAAGGACGCGCTGAAAGGCAAGGTCGGTGTCGGCGATCTCAGCGAGGAAGCCCGCGCCCGCCTCGAAGCCTTCGAGTTTATCCGCGAAAAGTTCGCGTCCGGCACCGGCACTGTCACAGTAAGCACCCTCGGCCTGCTCGACGCACAGGCGTGAGAACGAGAGAGCGAAAGAGCCGCTGCGCTCGAGACTGCGCATTCGCGCATGAGGGCAGGGCGTTGCCCTCCCCTCAAACTCCCGACCTACTTCCTTTGCACGGCAAAGGAAGCGAAAACGTAGAGACGCGTTGTCAGACGCTTCTCCTATTGCGAGTTTGTACAGGCTTCCAATAGGAGAAGCTAAAGGGCACCTCTAAAAACCTCTTGCCGCCCATTCGCACCGCCCTAAAGCCGTCATATTGCACAAATTTTCCTTGACATACGACAGTATGCCTGCGAAAAAATTGTACAATCTGCCGACTTTATGTCGGCACGCCTGAACGACAATAGGTTTTTAGAGGAGCCCTAAAAAAAATCATTGGGTGCAGCGTCACGCTGCCGCCGGGGTCAAGGGGGCCGCGTAGGCCCCCTTGCGGGTGCGGGCAGGGCCCGCAGTCTGGAGTCTCTAAAATGTTGCATCTTATCACCGGAGAAGCGGGGACGGGGAAGTCTTCGCTTTTGAGAAAACTTATTACGGCGGCTGCCTCTGCCGGGCGGGACGCCGTTCTTTTCGTACCCGACCAGTTCTCGTTCGAGGCCGAAAAGCTGATATACCGTAACGTTCCGCATACGCTGCTGCGGCGGTGCCGGGTGGCTATGTTCGCACGGGAAGCACAGCGGATACTGCGTCTGCGCGGCGAGACCAAAGAATATGCCGACGATATCGCCAAGCACATCGCTATGAAGCGGGCGCTGGAGGAATGCGCCTCGGCGGGATCGCTGCATTATTACCGCGGACAGGCCGCAAAACAGGGTTTTCCGTCGTTCGCTCTGGGAATGGTCAGCGATATGCGCGGGGCGGGCATATCCCCGTCGGAGCTGCGCGGACGGCTCGCCGCGGACGAGTCTGTAAGCGAGGCTCTTTTTGAAAAGCTGAGCGATATCTCCGAGATATATTCCGCTTATGACCGCATTCTGAGCGCGAATTTCGACGATAAGCTCGACGACGTGCGCCGCGCAGCCGAGAGCGTGCTTTCCTCCGATATCTACGACGGCTGCGAGGTGTTTTTCGACGAGTTCGAAAGCTTCTCGGGCAGTCAGCTCGGCTTTATCCGTGCCCTGCTCGATAAGGCGGAACGCGTTACCGTCGCGCTCACCTGCGACTACCCCGAATGCAAAGAGCGGAAATTTGATGCCGTGAACAGGCTTGCCGCCAAGCTCGCGGGAGACGGCGAAAAGGACGTTACGCGGCTCACTGAGCGGTATCGCAGCTTCAAGGAGCTGCACATCACCGAGGCGCGTGATATGTGGCAGGAGTGCGACTGGATATGCGCGGAGATACGCTCGCTGTTCGACAAGGGCGTCCGCTGCCGCGATATCGCCGTGCTGACACCGGACAGCGCCTACAACCCTATGCTGTACAGCGCTATGAAGAAATACGGCATACCCGTGTTCGCGGATATCCCCGAGCCGCTTATAACGAGGTCATTCGTGCGTTTCGCGATATATACGCTGAAAGCGCTCACCTTTGAGACCGGTGATGTGCTGCGCTACATAAAGAGCGGCTTCGTGCGCAATTCCTCCGGCAAGGTCATCAGCAACATTCAGATCGACAGGATAGAACAGCTCGCGCGGGCATACGACCTGCGAAAGCGCGACTGGCTGCGGAAATTCCCCGAAAAGCTCGATCCGACGGGACATCTCGAGGAGCTCCGCAGAAGCATAATAGAGCCGCTGAAAGAGCTGCAAAAGGCTGCCGAGGGAGCCGACGGCGCGGAGCTCACCCGCCTGCTGTGCAGCCATATCTGCGGCAGAATGGACATTTACAAGACTATCTACGGCAAGTGCATCATCGGCCACAAGGAGGAGAACGACGAGCTCATCGTTGACCGCAGAAAGCTTGAGGAATACAGCGAGATATGGGACGACACGGTCACGGTGTTCGAGTCGGCGCACAAGGCGCTGAAGGGCTGTTACCTGCCGCTCGATGAATACATCGGCATACTCACGGACGTGTTCACCTCCACCACCGTGGCAAAGCCGCCGTCAACGCTCGACGCGGTAACGGTCGGAGACACGGAGAGAAGCCGCTTCACCGATGTGAGATATGTCTTCATCTGCGGGTTCGCGCAGGGCATAATGCCTCCCCCGCCGCGAATGTCGGAGATATTCACGCCCTCGGAGAGCGAGCAGCTCACCGCGCTCGGCATACCCGTCACGACCGACAGGCTCTCGCGCTTCTCGCAGGAGCTTTTCACGGTTTACCGCTGCACGGGCGTCCCCTCGGAAAAGCTGTACATCACCTATCCGCTGCTTAGCGAGGACGGGCGGTATCTCGAACCCGCGGCTGCTCTCACACCGCTTCGGGAGCGCTGCGGCGCACACATCGACGGGGCGGACAACTACGGCGCGGAGTTCTACTGCCGCACGGAGAAGGCCGCGGAGCGCTATCTTGCGCGGTTTTACCGTGACAGCGCGCATTCCGGCGAACGAAAGGCGCTGATAAGAAAGGTGAAGCCTCGGTTCACGGAAATGCTCCGCAGCGCTGCGAGGGAGCTCCCCGACCGCGACCGTCACCGCATTGACGGCAAGTGCGCAAAGACGCTGCTGACACCTCCGCGCTGGTCGCCGACCGCCATAACGCTCGTGAACCGCTGCAAATTCGCGTTTTTCTGCAAATACGGGCTCGGGCTGCGGGAGGACGGCGAACGCGCTGTCGATGCGGCTCTGGTGGGAACTGTGATACACTTCTGCCTGCAGCGTCTGCTTGCGGACTACACCGACGACCGCGAAGCCTTCGCCGCGCTGACGGACGCGCAGATATCGGAGCACGTTGCGGAAAGCATACGGATATATGAAGAAACGGGCTATTTCGGGGATTTCGGCGGTGCGGAGCGCTTTTCCTATCTGCTGCGGCGTCTCGGGCGCTATGCGGTAAGGGCGGCGCTGCGCATACGCGATGAATGCGCGTCGGGCGGATTTTACCCCGAAGCGCTCGAAAAGCGGCTGACATTCGGGCTCGGCGGCATCACGGTCTCGGGGATATGCGACAGGATAGACACGATGCAGGCAGACGGCACGAAATATGTGCGCGTGGTGGATTACAAGCGCAGTCGCCGCACTTTCGAGCTGGAGGACATCTTCAAAGGGGAAGACCTGCAGATGTTGCTCTACCTGTTCGGCGTATGCAGCCTCGACCCGTCGCTGCACCCCTCGTCGGTGATGTATCTTCCCGTCGGAAAGCTGTCCTACGAAAATTCCGATGGCGGCGATATCGAAGCAAAGGCGCGCAAGAGCCTGCAGAACTATATGCGTGAGCATTCCCCGGCCGGTCTGATATTGTCGGACTCGCCCGAGAAAGCGGAGCTCGACGCCCTTAACGAAACCCTTACCGAGCGCTACGGCAAACTCCGCGGAAGCTATACGAACCACACCGAGGTAACACCCGAGGTCTTCGCCGCGCTGCGAAGCTACTGCGCCTCGTATATCGGCACAAAGGCCGCCGAAGCCGCCTCCGGTATGTCCTCCGCCTGCCCCCGCGACCCCGCCGTCTGCGAGTATTGCGAGTTCAGCCTCTTCTGCGGAAGAGAGTGAGAGAGCACAGAGACAGAGAGCGCACAGAGGTGGAGAGATACAGATGCGGGGGCTCTGCCCACGAACCCCCGTGCTGTTTGCGGGGTGCACCCTTTGCACACATAATACATAATATCGGTATCTTTTCGCCCGCAAGAGGAATTGTGCCGCTTTTGCCGCTCTCTGCCTGCGTGGCGACCTACTTTCCGTCTGCAGCGACGGAGAAGTATGGCGTCTCGTACCGAGCCGCTAAAGGGCCAATGCAGGATGCATTGAAGGCGGTCTGCCAAAAGCGCGCACGATGCGCGCTACCAAGCAGCCGCCCAGCCGCACGTCGGCCGCCTCTCTTCGAGTCACCGGTTACTACTCATCTGACAGAAAGCTCGGGTTGGTGCCCTCAGAGCAGTCGCCCGCCGGAATTAATGGGGATCGCCCGCAGCGCGCCGGTTCCCGGCGATTTAGTTGTCAGTTTACCGGCTGCTAGCGACAAGTCTTGCTTTTGGGTGAGTTACCCGGAAAAATATAACAAAACAGCACTGTACAAATTGCACGGTGCTGTTTTGTATTATCGATATCTTACAATAGGAGCAGTTGCTGTAAATTCAACTGCGGAGCCAATATAAGTTTTTTGAAAAGGTGGGGCTGGGGGCGGCTTCCGCCTTTGGGGGAGGGAAAACTTTTGTTCACAAAAGTTTTCCCTTTCCCAAGCGCGTCAGCGACTCTCTCCTGTCTCGAGCTTCAGCGACTCTCTCTCGAGCTCTCAATTATGTATCGCTACGCTGCCG
The DNA here is from genome assembly GCA_017458655.1 of Ruminiclostridium sp. Classification (GTDB taxonomy): domain Bacteria; phylum Bacillota; class Clostridia; order Oscillospirales; family Ruminococcaceae; genus Ruminiclostridium_E. The sequence continues at coordinate 9,802 of JAFTAG010000118.1, forward strand.
CTGACTGCGTCTATGTGGGTCTTGCGGACGTTGGGGCCGCCGAAGATGCCGTCGGAGTTCTTTGCTATCTTTGCGTGGGTATCGCCGAGATCGACAGAAGCGCTGCCGGAGAGACCCTCGAAGAACACATCTATGCCGGAGCCCTCGGGGAGCCTGATATCGGCTTTACCGCTGAGCACCTTGATACGGAGCTTATCGTCCCACTCGCCGTAGTCAAGCTCGAGCTTGCCGGAGGCTATATCGGCTTTGAGCCCGCCGGAGATACCGTTCATTCTGACCTTGCCGCTTGCGATATTTATATCCGTCTGTGCGGAGCCGAAGCCGTTGAATTCCTGTGTTCCGGAGGCTGTCCTTATTGTGATATGTCCGGCTTTTTTATCGGTGCAGTTTGTGAATACCGCGTGGCCGGAGGCTACCGCCACGGTGATATCATCGGCGAAGGCGTTCACATCGATGCCGCCGCTCGCGAGGTCGGCCGTGAGCTTTGCGCAGGTGAGACCTTTTGCGGTGAGAGTGCCCGAGGCTACCTTGAACTCCACCCCGCCGAAGAGCTTTTCCGGGAGCTCGACCGTGAGGAACGACGCTTTGGGGATCATCAGTCCGAGGATGCCGGAGGGCTTCTCTTTAAGCGTCAGCTTCCCGTCGATGAGCTCCGCGGTGAACTTTGTATGCCCCGACAGCGGCGCGTATCTCACGAATGCCTTGCTGTCGGCCGCGCAGGTGATCACCGTGTTCGCGTATGCCGTTTCAATGCTTATGTCTTTTATTTCCGCAGCGTCGAAATACTGTTCGAATGCGGGTTCGTTTGTCTTTGCCATAATCGGGTTTCTCCTTTGTTCAATTGTGTATGGATACATGGCCGCTCGCCACGTCTATCTCCGCTTTATGGATATTGCTGCCGCCGTAGCTGCCGCCCGCGTCCTTGCTGAGGGAAACGCTGTCGCCGTCAAGGGAAATATCCATACCGCCGGACGCGCGGTCGAAGTCGAGGTCTATGCCGGAGCCCGCAGGGAGCGTTATGTCCGCCTTGCCGCTCATAAGGTCGATATCGAGGTCGCCGTTCCACTCCGCGTAATCGAGCTCTACCTTACCGGACGCGATATTCACGTCGATGCTGCCGGAGACATCGCTCATGGTGACACGGCCGCTCGCTATATCTACTTTCGTCGATGCGGGTCTGAAGCCGTTGAGCGTCTGGCTGCCCGACGCGGTGCTGATCTTAAGCTTATCCGATGTCTTGTCCGTGCAGTTGGTGAGCTTGCCCTCGCCCGACGCAGCGGAATAGGTGAGCGTTCTTGCGTAAACGTTCATATCGAGACTGCCGCTCGCGAGGCTTACCTCCATTTTGTCGGAGGTGAGGCCGTCCGCCGAGAAGCTGCCCGATGCCACGGCTACAGCGACATCATTGTAGAGCTTTTCGGGGAGCCTTATCTCAAGCTCCGCGGGTCTGAACGAGCCGAAGCTGAAGAATCCTGTGCTGTGCTCGAGCACGGAGAATTTGCCGTTTTTCATCTCTGCCGTGAATCTCATCGACATATCGCCTGCGGTGTACTTCACATACGCCTTGTCCGTCTCGCTGCAGGTGATGACGGAATGTGCCGAGGCGACCTCGATGCTTATATCGGTCAGAGCCGCCGCATCGAAGGTCTGATCGTAGGTCCTGCCCGACTCGAAATCGAATGTATAGACCGTGTCACCGTTCCTGAACTGCACCTCGGGCTTTCCGCCGAAACGCAGGAAGGGTATATTGCCGCCCCAGAAGCTTATGCCGTAGTTGCCGTCGGCCGCGCCGAACGCCGCTACGGATACACCGAACGCGACCGCGCTTATCAGCGCGATAATGCCGAATATCAGAAGTAATTTACCGAGCTTGCTCATTGTACTGCCGCCTCCTTCTCCGCCGCATTTTTCTTCTTTCCTAACTTACTGAGTATCTTACGTCCCGTGAATGCCTTGGAATGCTGGTTGATTATCGCTATGCAAAGGTTGATGAAGCCCCTTACCGACGCTATAGAAGCCACGACGAGCATACCGCCGAGCGCTGTCAGCATAATGCCGAGGAATATCATCGAGACCGGAGCGAGACCGGTGCTTACGAAGCCGGAAACATCGGCGAAGATGCTTATCACACCCGCTATGAAGATCCCCAGACCCGAGCCGACAAATCCGAGGGTCGTTCCCATAAGGCCGAATATAAGGCCGATGAGCGTCGGGAGCGCCCATGAATACACGAACACATCAAGGCAGAGCGCAATGATTATTGCGCCGGTGTCGGGTCGGTTCTCGCTGTCCGTGTATGACTGACCGGCGCCGGGAGCCGCGTTGTAGGGGCTGCCGGAGGGCTGCTCGTAGGTGTATTTGTCGGAGGTGACGTTTGCCCCGTAAGCGCTCGCCCCGTCATAGACCGTCTTTTCCGCGGAGGCCTGCATCGAGGGATCGTCGGTCACTGCCTTTCCGGGGCTTTCCGGGGCTTTCCCCGCGGGAGCCGCAGCGGCATCGTCCTCTGATATGTACTGCTTCACGAGCTCATCGACATCACCGAGCTTGCGGCAGATATCCGCCTCCGACTCGCCGGCCGCCATACCGTCGTCGAAGTGCATCTCAAAATCTATCATTATGTCGCGGGCATCTTTGACGTCGTTCTGTGCGAGCGCCGTTCTCAGCCCCTCCATAAATTCATGCTTGTTCTCGTAGATCATAACTTAATTCTCCTCTCCGTTGAGCAATTTATCGACCGCGGCGGAGAAATCGCGCCATTCGTTCTCCTGTTCCCGTTCCGCCGCTCTTCCGTCATCCGTTATGCGGTAATACTTGCGCGGGGGGCCCTCCTGCGATTCCACTATATAGGAATCTATGGTCCCGGCGTCTTTGAGCCGCTTCATCAGCGGATATATCGTGCCCTCTGTGACGTGCAGGCAGTCCGAGATGATGTTGACAAGCTCATACCCGTATCTGTCGCCGCGGCAGAGGATAGCCAGCACGCACATTTCAAGCGTTCCGCGTTTAAGCTGTGTCTGCATTGTTTCAGCACCCCTTTCTTGCATTGGCAAGGTACTTTGCTTTGCAAGGTATCTTGTATGATTTGATTATACCACATAGTACATTGTTTTGCAAGGTACTATGTGTACAAATGTTCCGGCTTTTTTCAACATTGTTTTGTACAATATGACAAATGCGGATAAAATGATTGCGCTTCTGATATTAATATGAAGCACTTTATGCTCATACGACAATTGTTTTTCTCAGATATACCATGCTTGCTTTTGAGAATCGAGTTGCAGCAGATGATAGGACCTGCGGTGAAATATTTTTCCTGTTGTGCAATGAGATGAAGGATATCTCCTATCTTGAAGCCCTTTTCCTCCTGCTTGACGCTTTCGCAATTTCTGTTAAATCATCCCTTGCTATCTCTGATTC
>JAFTAG010000119.1 GCA_017458655.1 Ruminiclostridium sp.
CTATAAACGCGGACGAAATCTCTCGATCAGCAGAACGTCTCTACGCGGATCGCTGCAGGCGCTTGCCCGCGTGGATTCGGTGCCGCCGTCGCCGCCGCTCGGGTCAAGGGGGAAGCGTTTGCCCCCCCGTCTGATATTATGTGCCTCTGTGCTTCTCAATGTCTCACAGCGTAGTCTCCTTGTGTCTCGTGACGTGGCAGCCTACGTTTACTGCAACGGGGAGGCCGGCTATGTGGGTGGGGGCCTGTTCTATGTTGACATAGAGCGCTGTGACCGTGCCGCCGAAGCCCTGAGAGCCTATACCGGTCTTGTTGACTTCATCGAGCATACGCTGTTCAAGCTCTGCGTAGAACGGGTCGGGATTACGCAGTCGGAGGTCTCTGCAAAGCGCTTTTTTCGCAAGATACGCGCACTGCTCGAAATCTCCGCCTATGCCTACGCCGAGTGTTATCGGAGGACATGGATTGCTGCCCGCTATGCTGACGGTCTCGGTGACAAAGCCCACTATATCCTCGACCTTTGCCGACGGCGTGAACATCTTCATACGGCTCATATTTTCGCTTCCGAAGCCTTTCGGCGCGACCATGATATGCACCCTGTCGCCGTCGGCTATACTTGTGTGGATTATCGCGGGGGTATTGTCATTCGTGTTGCCGCGGCGTATCGGGTCTTTCACCACCGACAGGCGGAGCTTTCCCTCAACATAGCCTTTCGCGACGCCGCGGTTTATCGCTTCATATAAGCTCCCGCCTGTGAAATGCACGTCCTGCCCGATCTCGAGGAATATCACCGCCATTCCCGTGTCCTGACATATCGGGACATTCAGCTCCGAGGCACAGTCGATGTTGCTGATGATATCGCCGAGCACTTCCTTGCATACGGGGCTTTCCTCGCGCGGCACAGCCGCCTCTAACGTTTCCCGCATTTTATCGGGCAGGTGCAGGTTCGCGTCCTCGCAAAGTTTTGCGACCGCTTCTGTTATCTCATTTACGTCTATCTCTCTCATCTTCGATGATCACCTCGTCTTCCTCGACAACGACCTTGTCGCCGTCATCATTTTCAGTATTTTCATAGCCGTCGGTCTCGTCCTTCTCAAACGAAGCGTTCCCGGGCTTGTCGTGTATCACGCGCAGCAGCTCCTCACGCAGCGCCCGCACCTTCGTCCGGTCGAGTTCTATTAGCGCGGTGCAGATGTACGCTCTCACAAGGCACACGGCTCCCGATATCATCAGCGCATTGAGCAGGTCGCGCTCTGCGCTGAAATTCTCGCCGAACAGCACCAGCCACGATATCACGATAAAATCTATCAGCACCGAAGCTATGACCGCCCAGAATATCGCCCATATCGCTTTCGGCTTGTGGACGAACCCGTGTATGCTGCACCGTTCCATACCTTTCTCGATATCGAATGTCATTACCGTGTCGCACATATCGTCGCGGTAGGAATGGTAGTATTTCAGTCTGTAGCGGTCATCGCCGGCTCTCTGCCATAAGCACAGCGACGCACCTCGCATTTTGTTGAGGTTGCGGCGGTATTGTGTCTCGATCAGCTTGTCGAGCTTGTCTGTGAGAGCATCGCGGCTCAGCACGCTTTCCTCCTCGACACGCATTTTTATGAATTTTCTCTTTTGTTTAGCCATTTTCGCTCACTTTTCATCAGCTGAAGATCTCGTCGTACAGCTTGTATTTTCCGTTTTTCAGGATCTCAATGAAATTCCCGATATCCTGTATCCGTTCTTTAGTCTCTATGCCGGACAGTCGGTTCTGTTTGGCATGGTGGTTGTCGCTGCCGGCGGTGTATCTCAGACCGTAGTTGTCGGCGTACTGCTTCGCGAGAGTGTTCTCAAAGTCTGTGCGGCAGGAGTTTATCACCTCGCAGCCGTCGCATTTGCGCGGGAACAGCCTTATCATATCTATGTAGTTCGCCTCGCGGAACGGGTGCGCGTGAACGATGATACCGCCGTGCGCGTGTACAAGATCGAAGTAGTCGTTCGGGTGCAGTTCCATAACTTCCGGGTGCTGCAGCAGCCACTCTTTGCCGAGACCGTAGGTGAGAAAGTCGCAGCCGTGCACGGTGTATTCCCAGCCAAAGAAAACATCCAGCCCGATAATATCACCCGTGGCTTTTGCGTTCTCGTATCCTCTGAACAGTATATCCACGCGGTTTTCCCACTTTTCATCCCACGGGGCGGTGGTGTTGGCGTTCAGAAAATGGTCGGTCACGATAATGCCCGTGAAGCCGCGTTCCTTGTAGAATTTTGCCTGCTTTTCGCCCGACGCGGACGCGCAGGCACTCGATTCTGCGGTATGGCAGTGAGTTTCGTACCTGAACATAAAAATACTCCATATTTAATTGACAATTGATAATTGCGGTGTCGGCTTTGCCGGCATTTTTACAGCGCAGTTATATACTGCTGAATATGAGTTACCGACTGCTGTGCCGGGAAATTTATGAGAGCGGCGGGTATTCGGTCTTGATATATTCAAGGAGCATATCCGAAACGTACTGATAGTGGTGCGATTCATACAGCTTGTATGTAACATCGGCACCGTGCGCAGTAAGCCGCTCATTCAGGTGTTCAAGCCCTTCAAGCGTGGAATCGTGTCCTTCATACTGGTCGGAATAGTCCGGGTCTTCAAGCGCTCCGCCGAAGAGGGATACCTTCTTGTCGAGCGTATCGTTCCTGTCGAAATAACCGTAATCGGTATCTATGCACTCGGGGTCGAGTCCGGGCCGGTTACTGTAGAGATTCCATAATGCGGGGCTGGCGATGATGTATTTTCCGAACGGACGGTTGTCGTATTTGTCGGACTCGCACAGCGCGCAGTGGGAAAATACACCGGCCATTGAGTGCCCGAACAGTGTGGAATAGGCGTAGTCGATGTTGTAGTTCTCGCCGAGATACGGCATAAGGTTGTCTGTGATGAAATCGAGCAGCAGCCGGCGGTACGTTATCAGGTGCATGAAGCGCACATATTCGTCTGTGCCGTCGATGTTGTAGTTATAGCCGAGGCTCACAAGTATGACATCGGACGCTTCACCGCTCTCCATTGCCTTATAAAGCTCAGCGTGGTCGTTGAGACGCCATACGCCATCGGTCATGAACAGAACGGGATAGCTTTTGTTTTCATCATAATCCGGCGGTGTGGTGACGTGCACCACAAAGAAAGTGTTCAGTTCCTCGTCATACACTCTGTATTCATCGGTATGATCCTTTATATATGCGATATTGTCGTTGTTGAGTGTCCACTTGTTCCTGTAGTCGGCTCCGGGATCCAGATACTTACCGATATCGGTATAATACCCGTAGCGGTCGGGAAGGTCAATGACACTGTTATCTATTACCGCATTGAAAGCAGCTTTTGCCTGTCTGACGAGATCGACCGAATCAGAAAGGCTGTAGCCCATTTCCTTATAGGATTCGGTAAGGCTGTCAAAATAAGTCTGCATATCGGGATAATCATTTTCGTAGTCCGATATTGCACCGCCGTCATAGCCCTTTTCGGGGATAAAACCGTTGTATTCGAGACCGTTTACCAGTGCCGCCCGGAATTCGAATTCAGAGACATTATTTATACTGTCATTGTATTCTTCCTCGGTGTAGTATTCCTTCATAAGCTCCATACGTGCGATCTGCGTTTCCTCTGATACGGTCACTTTACCTATGCCTACGGGACATTCAAGGTCTTTTGCATCAGTGAGTATCGAGAAATCACGTTTTTGGGCAAGCGCAAGTTCGCACGGGGTCATCTTGTTTTCGAGGACGATACGCTCCTTTGGGGTCACCGGGGATTTCGTAGTCTCAGGAGCTTTTGTGGTTTCGGGGGGTTCAGTCGTTTCTGCGGCAGTGCTTTCCGGCAGGGAAGTCTCTGCCGATGTTTCCGAAGTCTCTGTCGCATTCGTTGCCGTCTGTGTGCTTAACGTCTGTGCAGGAGCAGTGCTGTCGGAATTGCCGCATGATGCGGCGGATAATACTATCGTGAGTGATAATATCGCTGATATAGTTTTTTTCATTTACAAGCCTCTCCTGAATGAAAAATCAATATATTGACTATTATAGCACATTTTGGGTCACTCTGCAAGCATTTATTGAAAATAGATAAAAAATGAATTGTATTTTTGTTATTTTGCTAATTGTGAAAACGTTTACTTTGTGATAGAATAAAAAGGCAATACCGCACAAAGAAAACAGTTTGAATTATGGAGGTAAAGAACTATGCCAAACCCATATCTTCCGCTGTGGGAGTATATTCCCGACGGCGAACCCCGAGTATTCGGCGACAGAGTGTATGTTTACGGTTCGCACGACCGTCACGGCTGTGACAGCTTCTGCGATTTCAGGCTCAAAGTCTGGTCAGCGCCGCTGAGCGATCTCAACAAGTGGGTCTGCCACGGCACGGTGTTTGCGACAAGGGACTTACGTGACCACCCGAGCGATACCGACTGGACGGATCACGAACTGTACGCGCCGGATGTCGTCGAGAAAGACGGAAAGTATTACCTGTACGCATACATTGTCGGCGCGAAGGGCTGTGTTGCGGTGAGCGACCGTCCCGAGGGGCCTTTTAAGCTGCTGTCGAAATATGAATACGACCTGCCGAAGCACTATGACGACGGTACTTTCATAGACCCCGGAGTGCTCGTTGACGATGACGGCAGGGTTTACATATACTGCGGATATCTCGGCTCGTATATGGCAGAGCTGGACGGAAACGATATGCACACGGTGATAGACGGCACCTACAAGGAGGGGATAATCCCCGTGGAGGAGCCGCATTGCTTCTTCGAGGCCTGCTCGCCGCGTAAGATAAACGGGCGGTATTATCTGATATATTCCCCGAAAAAGGGAAGCTGTCTCGACTATGCAGTAAGTGACTCCCCGACCGGCCCTTTTGAGTACAAGGGAACTATCATCGACAACAGCATAGACTACCCCGGCGGCAACGACCACGGCTCGGTGATGAATGTGGGAGGGCAGTGGTACATATTCTATCACCGTATGACCAACGGGACGATAATGTCGAGGCGCGGTTGTGTCGAGCGTATAGAGATACTTCCCGACGGGACGATACCGCAGGTGGAGATGACCTCGCTCGGCTTTGAGGAAAGCCTCAGTCCCTTCGCGGTGACAGATGCCGATACTGCGTGCGTGCTCAAAGGCGGGTGCTTCATCACCGAGCGCGATATCTTCGAGCGTATGATAACCGGGATCACGAACGGCTGTACAATGGGCTGGAAATACTTTGACTTCGGGGATGACCCCGACCCGTATTCCATTAAGTTTAAACTGCGCGGAACGGGCTGCAAAGGCACGATAACCGTGCATCTTGACAGCGACGACAGTGAACCTGTAGGCACTGCCGGTTTCGATGAGAACGGCGGTATAGTATCCTGCCCGCTCCCCGCGATCAGGGGCAGACACGCGGTCTTTCTCACCGCGCACGAAGGCTATACGGGCTGGGCGGCCGATATGTTCAAGGGGCGACACCTCTTTGAGCTGGAAGGATTTGTTTTCGTGAGATAACGCTTATCCGCTGCACTTTTTCCGGTGCGGCGGATTTTTTTGTCCGAAACGGTTGTAATTTTACCGGGAATGTGCTATAATTAAGTAATAATGCAAAACAACGCAGATACTGTCCGATACGTCACGATTCGGATATATCGCCGTAAGGCGATACCACAATTATCAATTATCAATTGTCAATTTATAGTTGTATTTCCGGAGGTCTGCAATGAAAAGAGCACTTCTGTTAAAATTAAGGGAAGCTCTTGCTTCCGTCCTGCCGATAACCGTGATAGTTCTCGTGATATCGTTCACGCCGCTCGTAACTCTCGAAAAGAAGGAGCTTGTGGTCTTTTGCTATTCGGCGTTCTTCCTCATAGCCGGTATAGCCCTGTTCAATCTCGGCGCAGACCTTGCCATGACGCCTATGGGCGAGCACGTCGGTGAGGGTCTCACAAAGTCGAAAAAGCTCGGGGTACTGCTCGCCGTATGCTTTATAATGGGTCTGTTCATCACGATAGCCGAGCCCGACCTGTCCGTTCTCGCAAATCAGGTGAGTGCCGTAATGAACGGGACGGTGCTTATCGTCAGCGTGGGGATAGGCGTCGGTTTTTTCCTGCTGATCGGTGTGATAAAGATAGTGACCAAAAAGGAACTTGCGCCGATGCTGATGTTTTTTTATATGATTATTTTCGCGGCCGCGGCCTTGCTGCTTGAAAACGGCGGGGGAGCACTGCTTCCGCTCGCATTCGATTCGGGAGGCGTTACCACCGGCCCCATAACCGTGCCCTTCATAATGGCGCTCGGTGTGGGTATAGCGCTTACCGTAGGCGGCAGGAATGCCAACGAGAACAGCTTCGGCCTTATATCGCTCTGTTCCGTAGGCCCCGTTATAGCGGTGCTCGTGCTGTCAATGACCGCGACGGGCGAGCTTACATACAAGCTTCCGGATTACTCGATAGAAGCCAACCTCGGTGAGGGATTTATAAAGGTTGTCCTTGAGACCATGGGCGATGTGGCGAAGTCGCTCGCGCTGATACTCGTTTCGTTCGCGGTTCTGCAGTTCACGGTGCTGAAGCTCCCGAAGAAGAAGCTCTTACAGATACTTATCGGTATTGTATATACATTTGTCGGACTGGTGATTTTCCTTACCTCGGTGGCTGTGGGATTTATGCCTGTAGGCTTCAAGCTCGGTCAGCAGCTTGCGGAATCGGGGAATATCGGCCTTGTGGCATTCGCGTTCGTTATAGGAATGGTCGTGGTGCTTGCGGAGCCCGCCGTTCATGTCCTCAACAAACAGGTCGAGGATATCACCGGCGGTACCGTAACAAAGCGTGAAATGATGATAGCACTGTCGGTCGGGGTCGGTCTATCCGTCGGGCTTTCCGTGATACGCATCATATTCGGTTTCTCGGTGCTGTATTATCTTATCCCGGGTTACCTCCTGTCGCTGGGACTGTCGTTCTTTGTTCCGAGGCTCTATACTGCGATTGCGTTCGATTCGGGCGGCGTCGCGAGCGGTCCGCTCACATCGAGCTTCATACTTCCGCTTGCTGCGGGTGCTTGTGTGGTGCTGCAGGGCGAGGAACAGGTGCTGAGCTTCGCGTTCGGTGTTGTGGCAATGGTCGCGATGACGCCGCTCATAGCGATACAGGTGCTCGGCTTCAGAGCCGTGATCTCCGACAGAGTCCGCAGGCGTATCGCAATGGCGCGCATTCTATCCGCGGACGATGCACAGATCATATATTTTGACTGAAAGGCAGATAATAATTGAAAAAGAAGGATAAGCAGCAGACCGTGGCCGTGTCGGAAAAGACGCAGAGATCCACGCCGGCACAGGGCAGCTCCGCGCCGATAAAGCTCGAGCTGCTGATAACGATAGTTGATAAGAACAAGGCGGAATTCTACATCGACCTGATACAGTCCTATGATGTGAATTTCCAGTTCTCGGAGCCCGCCCGCGGTACAGCGAAAGCCGAGATACTCGACTATCTCGGGCTTGCCGATACCGATAAGACGGTGATATTCAGCGTGGTGCGCTCCGACAGGCTTGACGAGCTGATGTATGTGCTCGATATGAAGTTCCGAACTATAAAAAACGGCAAGGGAGTATCGGTCTCGGTACCGTTCTCAAGTATGATAGGTACGTCCGTGTACACGTTTTTATGCAACGCCGCGGAGCCTGTATGGGGGAGTAATGCGAAATGAGCGAAAATGACAATAAGTATGAAATGATATTCTGCATCATCAACGCGGGCTTCTCGGAGGCTGTGATGGACGCGGCGAGAGAAGCCGGTGCGCGCGGCGGTACCGTTATGCGTGCGAGAGGGACTGCCGGCAAGGAAGCCGAGGAACATTTTAAGATCACTGTCCACCCCGACAAAGAGGTCGTGATGATACTTGTCCCGAAGGACATAAAGGACGCGGTATTGAGCGCGGTGTATAATTCCGCGGGTATGAGCACTGCGGGGCAGGGCATAGCGTTCTCGCTTCCGGTAAACAAGACTGTGGGACTGCAGTAACAGCGGGGGGATACCGATGAAAAAGAAGACCGATCACTTTCCGGCAAGTGTTTCGAGAAAGTTCATTCTTTCGAACGAAACGCCGTTCGGGATAAAGGAAGCCTACAAGACCGCAAGGACAAATCTTGTGTTCTCTCTTTCGACAAAGGAAAACAAGATAGTGGTGGTGACGAGCTGCTCTCCGTCGGAGGGAAAGAGCACCAACTGTCTCAATCTCGCCATAACCATGGCGGAAACGGGCGCGTCGGTGCTGATGATCGACGCCGATATGCGAAAGCCCGTGCAACATGTTCTGCTGCGCCTTGACAACAAGACGGGGCTGTCGTCCGTCCTCGGCGGAATCGTCCACAATGTCTCGAAGGTCATAAAGAAGAATGTCCGCCTTAACCTCGATGTGCTGACATCGGGCTCCGTACCGCCAAATCCCGCGGAGCTCATATCGAGCGAGAAAATGGATCAGCTGCTCGAGCTTGTCGGTTCGCATTACGACTATGTGTTCATTGATACGCCGCCCGCGAACGTTGTCACAGACGCGTTCCTGTTCAACGGCAAGACTGCCGGCATTATATGCGTAGTCCGCGAGGGTATGACCACCCACACCGATATCAGGGAGGTCATCGAAAAAGCGAAGATGACCAACGGGCACATTCTCGGCTTTATCAAGGCGTACTGCACGACCAAGGGCAAAGGCGGCTACAAGTCCTATAAGTATAAGTACGAATACGAGAACAAATAAAGAACATTAAAAGTGAACAGTTAACAGTGAACAGGTTACAGTTGTGGAGGCGGCTTCGCCGCATATTTAGATTCGCGCGCAAAGCGCGCACCACAATTATTCACTATTCATTATTCACTGATAAAACCGGTGGTATCCTAATTGCGGATACCACCGGTTTTTCTTATCAATACGCTTTGCCCCAGTAAACCATACATTTGGCGGGCTTGCCGCAGCATACGCACTTGTCGGAGAGCGTTTCCTGCTCAAAGGGTATGCAGCGTGAGCCTACGCCGGTCTTTTCCTTGACCTTGTCCTCACAGGCTTCCTCACCGCACCACATAGCCTTTACAAAGCCGTCGCCGTTTGTTTCGAGCGCCTTTATTATCTCGTCTATCGACGTGCATTTGTATGTGCGTTTTTCGCGGTTCTCGAGAGCCTTCCGATAAAGTCCGTCGTGTACCGCTTTCAGCTTCTCGGCGGCCGCGGTCTCGAGCTCCTCGAGCTTGATGAAGGATTTTTCGTTGTTGTGGCGCGTTACCATTACGCACTGGCCGTTCTCGATATCCTTGGGGCCTATCTCGATACGCAGCGGAACGCCCTTCATCTCGTACTCCGCGAACTTCCAGCCGGGAGAATTGTCGCTGTCGTCGAGCTTTACGCGCAGTCCCGCTTTTTTCAGCCGCTCGGTCATCTCGGCAGCCTTTTCGAGCACGCCTTCCTTGTGCTGCGCTATCGGTACTATAACCGCCTGTATCGGAGCAACTGCCGGCGGGAGAGCAAGCCCGCTGTCATCGCCGTGTGTCATTATTATTGCGCCGATGAGACGTGTGGTAACGCCCCAGCTCGTCTGATGCGGATAGATGAGCGTATTGTCCTTGCCCGCGTACTGTATGTCGAATGCCTTTGCGAAGCCGTCGCCGAAGTAATGGGAGGTACCCGCCTGCAGCGCTTTGCCGTCGTGCATGAGCGCCTCTATCGCGTAGGTGGCCACAGCTCCCGCGAACTTGTCGCTCTCGGTCTTTCTTCCCTTTACCACGGGCATTGCGAGGGATTCCTCACAGAACTGCGCATACACGTTCAGCATACGCTCGGTCTCTTCCTGCGCCTCCTCGGCAGTCGCGTGGATAGTGTGACCCTCCTGCCAGAGAAACTCTCTCGAGCGTAAGAACGGGCGGGTGGTCTTTTCCCAGCGAACGACATTGACCCACTGGTTGTAGAGCTTCGGCAGGTCGCGGTAGGAATGCACGATATTCTTATAGTGTTCGCAGAACAGGGTCTCGGATGTCGGGCGCACACACAGCTTTTCCTCGAGCTTTTCGCTGCCGCCGAGAGTTACCCACGCGCATTCGGGAGCAAAGCCCTCGACGTGATCTTTTTCCTTCTCGAGCAGGCTCTCGGGAATGAACATCGGCATACATACGTTCTCGTGTCCGGTCGCCTTGAACATACCGTCAAGTATGTGCTGGATATTTTCCCAGATAGCGTAGCCGTAGGGGCGTATAGCCATACAGCCCTTGACGCTCGTGTATTCGATGAGCTCGGCTTTTTTTACGATATCCGTGTACCACTGCGCAAAATCCTCGTCCATTGAGGTTATCGCGTTCACCAATTTTTTTTCAGCCATTTTGATCCTCCGAAAATATTTAATATTATTATTGAAAAAATCAAGCTTTTACTATTATATAACATTTTAAAAAAAATTGCAATAGTCTTGAAATAAAAATTGACAAACGGAAGATTTTGTGGTATAATGTCGAAGATACCACAAGATATACAGACAGAGGAGGCGTTCTTACCGGTGTCGGAGGTAAAAAGACGGGGATCGGGGCTCGGGGCGCTGACCGCGGCGGCAATGTTCATATTATCGTCGTGCGGGAACAGCCCGAGAATAATCGTACACGATCTGTCAAGCGTTAACGATCCGGAGAAGGAGATCGGGGAAGTGCAGGCTGTGTTCGCGGAAACCGAGCTGCGGGAGGATATCACCTCGCTGCAGACAAGCGATGACGCAGTGGAGAGACCGGTGTCCGGTACCTTCGGTATAGCCGAAACAACGCCGGAAACATCGGCTTCCCGCACACAACCCTCGGTAACATACAAGCCCGCTTCGGCAGCGGTGTCGGGTGATGAATCATTTTCACCGATGATGTCCTCCGAGCCTGCTCCCGAGACTACGGAGGAAAGCACCGTCACTGCGGCGTCAACTCCGGCAGCGCCCGCGGAGAGCTCTGCCGCACAGCCGAAGCCCTCGGCCGCACAGACAGCTTCCGATAAGTCATCGGGCGGTTATTCATACGAGTTTCAGACTATGAACGGAACGGCAATGATACTCGGTCCCAATCTCGTCTATGTCGGCGAGAGCTTTGACTTCAACTTTACATATCCCGATATTTCCGATAATTCCAATATGATATGGAGCGTCGAGGGCGACTGCGGAACTATCGAGAAAAACGGACTGTTCACGGCTCGGAAAAAAGGCGACTGCATCGTGAAGATAACCGACACCGCTGACGGCACATTTGCGGCGCTTCATGTACACTGCATCGTGACCGCGGACGATGTGGACTTCATACCGCTCGTCAACAACATTCCCATAGCAAACAAGACCTACCCGCTCCCGAAGGATTATGATCCGGGCTTTTCTCCCTCGGCGAAATCCGCGCTCGGCAGGATGCAGGCGGCGGCTTCCGCGGAAGGGCTCAATCTTTACGCGATATCCGGTTACCGCTCGTATGATTATCAGAAAGAAGTGTATGCCGGCTGGGTGAAGCTTTACGGCAGCGATGCCGACCTCGTTTCGGCTCGTCCGGGACATTCCGAGCATCAGCTCGGGCTCGCGGTCGATCTGAACGCCTGTGAGTATGCCTTCGCCGATACTCCCGAAGGTAAGTGGCTTAAAGCGCACTGCGCCGAATACGGCTTCATTCTGCGCTATCCGTCAAACGAGGCGAGAGCATACACGGGGTATTCCTACGAGCCGTGGCATATCCGCTACGTCGGCACCGAGCTCGCCAAGACCGTGACCGAGTCGGGAAAGACGCTCGAGGAGCTGCTCGGGATAGATTCCTACTACAGATAAGGAGCCGATATGGGCGATATTTTTCAGAGAACACGGCTGCTGCTCGGCGATGAAGCCATGGAAAGGCTCGCTTCCGCGCGGGTCGCGGTGTTCGGAGTCGGCGGAGTCGGCGGATATGTCGTTGAGGCGCTTGCAAGAAGCGGCATCGGCGCGCTTGACCTCATCGACAACGATACGGTCAGCGAGACAAATCTGAACCGCCAGATAATAGCTCTGCACAGCACGATAGGGCAGTACAAGACAGAGGTCGCGGCAGCGCGCGTACACGATATAAACCCCGATTGCGGCGTTACTTGTCACAATTTGTTCTTTCTTCCCGAAAGCAGGAACGATATTGACCTTTCGCAGTTCGGCTATGTTGTAGATGCGATAGATACCGTAAGCGGGAAGCTCGCACTTATCGAATGCGCACAGGAAGCGGGAGTTCCCGTCATTTCGTCAATGGGCGCGGGGAACAAGCTTGACCCGACGAAATTCGAGGTCGCTGATATATACGATACATCTGTCTGTCCGCTCGCGAGAGTTATGCGTACCGAATGCAGAAAACGCGGTATAAAGCACCTCAAGGTCGTATATTCAAAAGAGATACCGATAAGTGTTCCTGCAATCGAGGAAAGTGAACAACAAAAAAAGAGGATCCCCGGCTCGGCAGCATTTGTGCCCTCGGCCGCGGGACTTATTATTGCCGGAGAAGTCATAAAGGATCTTATTGCGTAGATATTAGCGATATTTCTCAAAGTGAGGTGCCGATATGCTTTGGGCACCTCTAAAAGCTCTCTACATTATAAATAATGTCGGACATATGCTTTATTAACCGTATTGGAAAGAGATCATCAAATAAATTTCATAGGGAGAAGAAATATGAACGAACTTGACATTCTTATAAGAGCGGAAAAGTACATCAGCGACCTTGCGAACGGGAAAGACCCGCTTACTGGCACGGAACTCGGAGACGAGCAGATAGTCAATAATGTGCGGATATCGCGCTGTCTTTTTTATGTTTCGGGAGTGCTGAAAAAAGTTATCGACAACGGCGGGGAAGTGAATACGGCTCCCGCGGCTAAGCCAAAGCGCTCCGAGCTCGTGGATTTTGCGCTCACCGACGAACAGGCGCTGGCGCTGAAGCCCGAGAGCTATGATGTGTCATTGTCGAGGATAGTGACGTACATAAACGCGAATGTAGATGAAAATGTTATGAAAAAGGTGAGATCGGCTACTGTGGCAAAATGGCTCATGGAAAGGGGACTGCTTACAGAAGTCGAAAGAGGCGGCAAGATAAAAAAGATACCCACTCCGGAGGGTGAGCAGATAGGTATGACCGAGAAGCTTATGACCAACCGTATGGGAATGTCGTACAACGGCGTGTCATACGAGCCCGGAGCGCAGCAGTTCATTTTTGACAACATCGACTCGATCATTGCGCTCGCTGCGGAAGAAGAAGCCGAGAAAGCTGCCGAAAAAGCGGATAAGAAAGCGGAGAAGGAAGAACAAAAGGCAAGAATGACCGCAAATGCCGGTAAGCCGTGGTCGCGTGAGGACGATGAAAAGCTTGCGGAGATGTACAGGAACGGCAGCAAGATGAAAGAAATGCAAATGGAGTTCGGACGCACGAGGGGCAGTATTGACGCACGTCTGGCGAAGCTCGGATTTGACGTAAGAAACGCATATAAGCGAAACGGCTCTGATGCTGTTGACGAGAGCTATATCCCGCCGGATTTTGAATACAACGAGAACTATACCCCCGACAACTTTGACGATATCCCGCTTCCGAGCGAGCCGGGGAACTTCGGGCTTGACGAGAGCAGTCCGTACTTCGGCAACGCTGCGATACCGAACGAACAGGTCGATTAATGACTAATTAATAATTGTGGTATCGCCTACGGTGATGATCTGAATTGTGACAAAACGGCACAGTTGTGCACAGAGCTCACAATACTGCAAAAAACAAAGACAAAAGAGACAGCACCGCACAGATCTGCAAGGTGCTGTTTTTGTATTCGCACAATCTCATAATAGGAGCAGCTGCTCTCAAATCCAATTGCGAAGCCACTGCAAGTTTTTTGGAAAGAGAGGGGGCTTGGGGGAGAGGAGAACCTTTTGTTCACAAAAGGTTTCCTCTCCCCCAAGCGCGTCAGCGATTCTCTCAAGCGTAAGCGGCTTCTTATCTGCCGGTATTCTTCAATGCGCTTCTGGCCTTTTTGACATCTATGATATCGTTGGAGAGGAGCTCCTCGACCTTAGTGAGCATATTATCGACATACTTGTTGGTCATATCGCGGAGCTCCTTTGTCTGTGTCTGAGCAGCGGCGTTTATCTCGGCGGCCTTTGCGTTTGCCTGACGGACTATCTCCTGCTGGGAAACGAGTGCCTGAGCACGCTGTTCGGCTCTTGCGACGATAGCGGCGGCCTCATTCTTGGCGTCATTCAGGATAGTCTTGCGGTCGGCGACGAGGTCGTGAGCCTGCTTTATCTCACGCGGCATATTCAGCCTTATCTCGTCGATAAGCTCACGCATCTTGTCAACATCGATCAGCGACTTTTTGTTCGAGAACGGCACATTCACCGCCTTGTCGAGCATATCGTCCATCATTTCAAGAATTTCATCGATACCCATACTTATCTTTCCTCCTTTTTGGCTGTTATATCCAATCTTTTCATTATATCATATTTGATCGCTTCGGGAACGAACGGTGAGATATCACCGCCGAACGAGGCTATCTGACGCACCATACTCGATGACAGGTAGGTGCTCTGGCTATCGGCGCAGAGAAACACCGTTTCCGCACCGGGGCAGAGGTGCTTGTTGACGTGCGCCATCTGGAACTCATTTTCAAAATCCGACATAGCGCGCAGCCCTTTAACTATGATATCGCAATCGTTTGCCTTGAAATAATCCACGATAAGCCCGGTGCAGCTGTCTATCTGCACATTCGGGATATCGTAACAGACCTTGCGGAGAAATCCCGCACGTTCGTCCGTAGTGAAGCTCGAGGTCTTGTTGGGATTTACCGATATAAGCACCACAAGCTGATCGAACAGGACGGCAGCTCTCTTTATTATCTCCAGATGCCCGTTTGTCACCGGGTCGAAGCTGCCGGGGTATATCGCTTTTTTCATATACTCTCCGTTTCTTCGCTCTTTCTTCTGTAAACTGTAAGGGCGATCTTTCCGTATTTGTACGTTTTTGCCTTTATGAAGCCGTTTTCCTCATCGGGCAGCCTGCATTCGAGCTCGTGCTCGCAGAGGATTATCCCGTCGCTGCTCATTATATTCGTGAGCGCGGGCAGGGAGCGCTGTATCAGGTCTTTCCCGTAGGGCGGGTCGAGCAGCGCGATATCTATCTTTTCCCCGAAACCGCGCAAAAACGCCGAATTGGGCATATTTACGACAACGGCCCTGTCGGTGAGCTTAGTATGCTCGAGATTTTTCTTCACCACAGATACGGATGCCTGACTGCTGTCAACGAACCAGCATTTCTCGGCTCCTCTGCTGAGCGCTTCGATGCCGAGCTGCCCCGAGCCCGCGAACAGGTCGAGCACCTTTGTATCCTCTATGTCGAACTGCAGTATGCTGAACATAGCTTCCTTTACGGCGTCCGCGGTGGGTCGTATGATGTCCGTACCCTCAAGCGAGATAAGCTTCATACCGCGCGCCGTACCCGTAATTACTCTCAAAAAAACACCTCAGATCGGTCATATCAATTGATAATTGACAATTATTTTCAGAACGCTTCCTGCAAAAAAACGTGCAGTTCTTCGGCAGTCTCGCGGTTTATCTTCGCCGAGGCCATAAGCTCCTCGACGGTAGCGGCTTTGAGCCCCTGCTTGGTCTTGTATTCTTTCAGCAGCGCGAGTGCTTTCTTCTCGCCGATGCCCTTTACCTTTGTCAGATCGAGCTCGTACTGAGTCATTTTATGCTTTTTGCGCTGGTAGTTGATAGAATAGCGGTGCACCTCGTCCTGTATCTCCGTCAGCATCTTGAACAGGCTCTTGTTGGAATATACCTGTATCTCGCCGCCGTCCGAGGCGATAGCGCGGGTGCGGTGCTTGTCGTCCTTCACGAGACCGAACAGGGGAACATCTATCCCCATTTGTTCAAAGACCTCCCTGACAGCCGCTACATGACCCTTGCCGCCGTCGAGAAGTATCAGGTCGGGGCGATCCGAGAAGCCCTCGTCACCTTCGAGAAAGTGTGTGAAACGGCGCCGCAGCACCTCCTGCATACACGCGTAGTCATCAACTCCGACCACATCTTTTATATTGAAGCGCCGGTAGCCCGCCTTGTACGGCCTGCCGTTCTTGTATGTTATCATTCCCGCGACGCGCGTCTGCTCGCCCATATTCGATATATCGTAGCTCTCGATAAGCTCCGGTATCTTCTGCAGCCCGAGCAGCTTCTGCAAGTCCTGCAGCGCGGTGATCTCACGGCTTGTCCGGCCTACCCGCAGAGCGAGGTATTCATCGGCGTTGCTTTTGGCGAGCGTGGTGAGCACGAGGTTCTCGCCGCGCTTCGGAACGGTGATCTCGACCTTGTGGCCGCACATTCCGCGCAGATATTCCTCCAGAAGCGCGTTGTCCTCGGTATCGCTGTCCAGCAGTATCAGCTTCGGTATCTCGCGTCCGTTCTCGTAGTAGCGGCGCAGGAACTCGTCACGCATATAGGCGGCTTCGAACTCGTCGCCTATGAAGTAGTTTTCCTTATCTATCAGCTGCCCGCCGCGGTATTTTACCACCGCGAGCGCGGTGAGCCCGGTGTTGTGCGACATCGCGAAAACGTCGCAGGTGATGTCGCGGTCGGGGCGTATCGACTGTACGCGGGAAGCCCGTTCTATCGCGGCGATACGGTCACGCAGCTTTGCGGCCTTCTCGAATTCGAGAGCTTCCGCGGCCTCGTTCATTTCCGCCGTCAGCCGCTCGATGCTCTCCTTGCTGCCGTTTTTGATGAAATCGACAGCCTCAGCGATGATACCGGCGTATTCTTCCTTTGTTATCTTCCCGCGGCAGAGCCCCATACAGCGCTTGATGTGGTAGTTGAGGCAGGGGCGGTCTTTTCCGAAGTCGCGCGGGAATTCCTTGTTGCAGGTAGGGAGCATAAAGATCTTGCTGCATTCCTCGACCGTCTGCTTTACGGTGAACGCGCTCATATACGGGCCGATGTAGGTCGAAGCGGGGTCGTCGTTGCGGAAGGAGTGACGTATGCGCGGAAAATCCCCGCCCGTGACGCGAAAATAGCTGAACCCCTTGTCGTCCTTCAGAAGTATATTATACTTCGGGGAATGCAGTTTTATGAGGCTCGCTTCCAGCACCAGAGCGTCCAGCTCCGTATCGGTGACGATAAAGTCGAGATCGTATATCTGCGACACGAGCTTGTAGGTCTTGGCGTTATGCGCCTCGACAGAGTGGAAATACGAGGTCACGCGGTTTTTAAGCAGTTTGGCCTTGCCGATATAGATTATCTTGCCGGACTTGTCCTTCATCTGATAGACTCCGGGACACATCGGCAGCTTGTTGGCCTTTTCTCTGAGGTAATCGAGCCGCTCAAACATATTTACGATCAGCACCCGTCGTGGTGCGCCTCCTCCTTGCTTTGGCGTGTTCGTGCGCCGACCCGCCCGCGCCTTATGGGCGGGAGCGCCGATGCGTAAGTTCGAAGATCCCTCGATCATCGAACTTTACACCACTCTCTTGTCTTTGAAAAATACAATCACATATATAATACCACAAAACTTTCAAATTGTCAAATAAAGTGAGTAATTTTTGTGAATTTTTGCTGTAAAACAGTCGGATAAGTCATTCAAATGCGATATTATAGCTATTTTGCGCAAAAATTGAAAAAACACTTGCAAAAAAAAATAAAATGTAGTATAATAAGATTGGTATAGTATTTTTTAGAGAAATGTGTGAATAAGTAAAGGGTGCGGTTATGGCTTTCGGATTGTACAATTACAGAAAAACAGGCAGCGGTGTAGAAAAGGGCAAACCGAAGAAGAAATCTTTTTTCCTGTTCTGGGAGATCTTCGGCGCGAAATTCTGGAAATTCTTCCAGATAAATTTGATCTACGTCCTATGCTGCATACCAATAGTGACCTTCGGCCCCGCGACTGCCGCAATGACTCAGCTTATGCGCAAATTCGTCATAGGCGAGCCGATATTCGTCTGGCACGAGTTCAAGACGGCTTTCAAAAAGAACTGGAAACAGGGACTGTTTATGGGAAGCATCGACATTATCCTGCTGGTGCTGATGGTATTCGACCTCAACTTCTATGTCGGCGCTATCGAGAACGGCTCCGACCTTTCCGCAAAGCTGCTCCCGGCGATATCTCTCGCGGTAGGGTTCATAGTCCTGATGATGCACTTTTATATATATCCGCAGATCGTGGCGCTCGACCTGAGACTGCCGCAGATAATAAAGAACTCGTTCATACTGATGATAGTCGGCTTCAAGAGAAGCTTTGCGGGATTTTTCGCGTGGGTGCTCATTGTGACGCTTATAGTTCTCGGGTATCCCTACACGATGCTCGTGCTGCCGTTCCTGCCGTTTGCTTGGCTGAATTTCATAGCCACATT
This sequence comes from Ruminiclostridium sp., assembly GCA_017458655.1. Taxonomy (GTDB): domain Bacteria; phylum Bacillota; class Clostridia; order Oscillospirales; family Ruminococcaceae; genus Ruminiclostridium_E. The sequence continues at coordinate 18,390 of JAFTAG010000119.1, forward strand.
CTGCGCGTACCCCGTCATACAAAAGCACATAATCGACCCCTACTACGAGTCGCGCGGTGAGAGAAATCCCGAATATACCCGCTATGAATCCTCCGAGGAGGCTCTGTTCGAGGATAAGGGCGGTTCGGAGGCTCCCACCGAGATACCCAAGGAGAAAAGGAACGCCCGTTCCGGCGGCTCTGTAAAGGTGAAAGCAAAGGGAAAGGTAATAAGATGAACATATTCCGGCATATACCGGAACAAAAAAGTGAGGAAAAGGGGGCTGCGTCTCCGATCTGCATCGCGGAGCTCCCGGATAAAAGCTTGTGTAAAATAATAGGAGAGTACATATCATGAGAGCAGATTTACATTGTCACACCACATTATCGGACGGCTCCCTCGGGATAGAGGAGGTCATAGCGCAGGCTAAGCGCAACAAGATAGACGTGCTGTCCATAACCGACCACGACAATCTCGCATCCACCTCGCGCGCCGTCATTCTCGGTCAGCGCTACGGCATACGGGTGCTGCCGGCGGTGGAGATATCCGCCGTTGACGGGAGCAGGGGCAGAAAGGTGCATATACTGTGCTATATGCCGCATAAGCCCGACAGACTTGAGGGACTGTGCCTGCGTACGAGCGAGGCAAGAAAGCAGCTCGGCAAGAAAATGGCTCTCAAGGTGATAGAGGAATACCCGATAGCGTTCGAGAATATACTGCGTTACGCGGCGGGCGGCAAAACTATCTATAAATGCCATATAATGCACGCGCTGATGGACTACGGCTATACCACCGAGCTGTACGGCGATGTATATAACAAGCTGTTCAACGCGCAGGACGGCCTGTGCTGCGAGGAAGTGCGCAAGGAGACCGAACGCATACCCGATGTGCGCTTTGCGCTGGAACTGATACATTCCGCGGGCGGTACCGCGTCTATCGCGCACCCGAAGGTGTACAACAGCTTCGAGCTTATCGAGGAGCTCGCGTCACAGGGCAAGATCGACGGTATCGAGGTGTATCACGAGAGCGCCGACGAGACGGAGGAGGAGCAGCTGCTCGACCTGTGCCAGCAGTACGGTCTTCTGCCGACCGGCGGGTCGGATTTCCACGGCTTCTACAACCACTACGCGATCTCCATAGGCTACAAGTTCACGCCGGAGCAGTCCGTGCGCGCCATAATCACTCGCGGTGAGCATCTTAACGTTTAAAGGACAGTAAAAGTATGGAAAAAAATAAAAAAGAGACGCTCAGGAGCGACAGATATCGTAAATATTTCTGCTTACCTTATCTTATGGGTCCCAACAGCGTGAGACTGCTTGATGAAATGCTGGATATGTGTCCTCTGAATTTCACGACCGATAACTGCGTACTCGACCTCGGCTGCGGCAGCGGTCTTACAAGCCTTTATCTGGCAATGGAGACCGGAGCAAAGATCTATGCCGCCGATCTGTGGATATCCGAAGAAGATAACCGCAAGCGTATAGAGGAATGGGGCGTGCGGGATAAGATAATCCCCGTACATTCCGGCGCGGACGATCTGCCGTTTGACGCTGGCTTCTTCGACGCGGTGGTAAGTATGGACGCGTACCATTATTTCGGCGGTAAGGAGAACTATTTCACGGAAAAGATACTCCCGTTCATCAAGCACGGCGGGACAGCTTTGATATGCGTCCCGGGAATCAAGGCAAAATATGAGGGACGCAGAGAGGCGTATCTCGGGCCGTGGCTCGGTGAGGAAACGGGGCTTTTCAAGAGCACCGACGAGTGGAAAAAGCTTATCGGCGTTCACCGCGAGATCGCAGAGGTGAAAACGTGGGAGCTGTTCGGGTTCTATACACCGTGGCAGGAATGGTTCGATACGCTGCATGAATACGCGCTGCGGGATAAGCAGTTCTTTGATACCGTTATAAGACCGTTCACCTGCTTTGTGGGTATTATAGTCAGAAAAAGATAGTATATGCCCGGTCACCGGCAACGGGCGGAAAAATAATGAATAAGAAGGAAAAGTTATGAACATCAACGAAGAATCACTGAAAAAACATTACGAATGGCAGGGAAAGATAGAGGTCATTTCCCGCGCGCCGATCAACGACCGTAACGACCTCGCGCTCGCATATACACCGGGCGTTGCGCAGGCTTGTCTGGAGATACGGAAGGATCCCGGGCTGTCATACGAGCTTACCCGCCGAAAGAACCTTGTGGCGGTAATTACCGACGGTACGGCTGTTCTCGGCCTCGGCGACATAGGCGGACTCGCGGGTATGCCCGTAATGGAGGGCAAATGCTGCCTTTTCAAGGAGTTCGCGGGTGTTGACGCTTTTCCGCTCTGCATAAAGAGCAAGGACGTTGACGAGATAGTACATACGATAGAACTGCTGTCGGACAGTTTCGGCGGCATAAACCTTGAGGATATCGCTGCACCGCGCTGTTTCGAGATAGAAAGAAAGCTCAAGGAGCGTCTTGATATCCCGGTATTCCACGACGACCAGCACGGAACAGCGGTGGTTGTCGGAGCGGCACTTATAAACGCGGCAAAATGCGCGGGGAAGAAGCTCGAAGATATGACGGTGGTGATAAACGGCGCGGGCGCTGCCGGTATCGCTATCGGAACGTTCCTGTTGAGCCTCGGGATCGGCGACCTGATAATGGTGGATCTCTGCGGTATAATAAACCGTGAGGAAAGCTACGAAAATCCCGCCCACGAGGATATAAAGAACAAGTCGAATAAAAACTGCCGCAAGGGCAAGCTTGCCGACGCTATGAAGAACGCCGACGCGTTCATCGGAGTATCGCGGCCGAAGCTCGTTACACCGGAGATGATACAGTCTATGGCAGAGAAGCCCATAGTGTTCGCAATGGCAAATCCCACGCCGGAGATAATGCCCGACGAGGCAAAAGAGGCCGGCGCGTATATCGTCGGCACGGGTCGCAGCGACTTCCCGAACCAGATAAATAACGTACTTGTGTTCCCGGGACTTTTCAAGGGGGCGCTTTCGGTGCGTGCAAAGCGCATCACGGAGGAAATGAAGCGCGCTGCGGCTTACGCTATCGCGTCTATAATACCGGATAACGAGATAACTCGGGAGAATATCATCGCGAGCCCGCTCGACAAGCGTGTTGCGGACGCTGTTGCAAAGGCTGTCGCGGAAGCATATAAAGAATGATATGAGAATAGCAGCAGTAGATTTCGGTGACAGCCACACGGGCATAGCGGCCTGCGATAAGCTCGAGATGCTCGCGTCGCCGGTGTGCATAATAGACGAAAAGCGGTTTGAGGTCTGCGCCGACAAGGTCGCGGAAAAGCTGAAAGAGATAGGCGCGGAAGCAGTCGTTGTCGGTGACCCCGTCAATATGAACGGGACTTACGGTCCGAGAAGCGGGAAATGCCGCGAATTCGCGGAGCTTCTAAAGGCACGGCTCGACGTTCCTGTTGAGATGTGGGATGAACGTTCCTCGACAGTCACCGCGCACAATATGATGAACGAGATAAACAAAAGGGGAAAGAAGCGCAAGGCGGTGATAGACGCGGCAGCGGCTGCCGTGATACTTGAAAGCTATCTTGCGTACAGGAGAAACCGAAATGTATAAGAAAAAGACCGATCCCGATGAAGCGTCGAAAAGGCTGCGCCGCATAACCGTGCGTAACTGGGTGATAATGCTGGTATCGCTCGTGCTCATTATAATCTGCTATTATTTTGTGAAGTAAACGCTTTTGCACAGAAGGGGGCAATATATATGAGAAAATTCAGCTATGTACTTATTGCCGCGGCAGTTATCCTGTTCGGGATATGCTGTTTCAGCACAGGCGAGTCTTATGCAGTCCTTACAAATCCCTATTTGGTAAACAGCGCTCCGGCGTATAGCGCTTTCTTTAACGCAATACCCTACGGGATAGGTATAACGATATGTCTGGTCGCCGCACGGATATTATATAAAAGATCGTCCAAGTGACCCGACTTTATTCATATTACAGGAACGAAAGGAACAGAGACACAATGTATATCTACAATTCTGCGACAAGAAAGAAAGAATTGTTCACACCGAACACCGAGGGCAGGGTGAGTATGTACACCTGCGGTCCCACGGTGTATCATTACGCCCATATCGGCAATCTGCGCACATACATCATGGAGGACGTCCTCGAAAAGTATCTGCGCTTTGCGGGCTATGACGTGAAGCGTGTTATGAACATCACGGATGTGGGACACCTCACGAGCGACGGCGATACCGGCGACGACAAGATGGTCAAGGGTGCAAAGCGTGAACACAAGACGGTAATGGAGATAGCGAAGTTCTACACCGACGCCTTCTTCTCGGACTGCGAAAAGCTCAATATCAAAACTCCCGATGTGGTGGAGCCCGCCACACACTGCATCGAGGAATTCATAAAGGTGATAACATCGCTTATCGAGAAGGGCTATGCTTACGAGGCCGGCGGGAACATCTACTTTGATACATCGAAGCTCGAAAAGTATTACATCTTCAACGATTTCAGTGAGGAAGACCTTGCGGTCGGTGTTCGCGACGGCGTAGAGGCCGACGACAACAAGAGAAACAAGGCCGATTTTGTGCTGTGGTTCACAAAATCCAAATTTGAGGATCAGGAGCTCAAATGGGACAGCCCGTGGGGGATAGGCTACCCCGGCTGGCATATCGAATGCTCCTGCATAAGTATGAAGCATCTCGGCGAGCATCTCGACCTGCACTGCGGCGGCATAGACAACCAATTCCCGCACCACACGAACGAGATAGCGCAGAGCGAGGCTTACCTCGGACATCCGTGGTGCAGATACTGGTTCCACGTTCACCACCTCAATACCGACAGCGGCAAGATGAGCAAGTCGTCGGGAGAGTTCCTTACGGTGTCGCTTCTGCAGGAAAAGGGCTACGACCCGCTGGTTTACCGCTTCTTCTGCCTGCAGTCGCATTACCGCAAGAACCTTATGTTCAGCTGGGAGAACCTCGACAATGCCGCGGACGCTTACAAAAAGCTCATCGAACGTGTGGTCAAGGTGCTTGACGGCAAGGGCGGAAAGGCCGATGATACAAAGTATTCCGAACTTATAAAAGGCTTTACGGACGCACTGGACGGCGATATGAACACCGCGCAGGCTGTGACCTCGCTGTATGATATACTTAAATCCGATGCCGACAGCGCAACGAAATACAAGCTAATAGATGATGCCGACAGCGTGCTTTCTTTGGGGCTTATAAAGGCCGCGGAAAAGCTCGCCGCCGAAAAGGAAAGCTCGGGTAACGAGGAACTGCCCGCGGAGGTCGCTGAGCTTCTCGAACAGCGCAAGGCCGCCCGCAGGGAGAAGAATTTCGCGCTTGCGGACGAGCTTCGCGGAAAGATAACTGCGCTTGGCTACATCGTTGAGGAGACCAGACAGGGGACTGTTGTAAGAAAGGCGTAATTGAAATGAGAAAAATGATATTCGCGGGGATACTGCTCGCGGGGATAATGACGCTTACCGGCTGCTTCGGCGCCGGGAATGACAACGGCCTCAATACCAAGCCGATATACAACTACGATTACAGTCAGATGAAGCTGGTGCAGTTCGACGAGCCGTATGAGGGTCAGCCTGTTGCCGATATCGAGACCACTCTCGGCAATTTCAGGGTGGTGCTGTATCCCGAATATGCGCCCAATACCGTGCAGAATTTCATCGACCGCGCCAAAGAGGGATATTATAACGGAAAACCCATTTACGGCATCTATGAAAAGAGCCTGTTCACCACTGGCGCGGAAAACGAACAGAAGAATTCCGGAGTGACCTCCGACGGCGCTCCCATTCCGAATGAGTATTCGGTAAATCTGTGGCCGTTCAAGGGAGCGCTCTGTTCATACAACGGCAGGGTAGGGTACGGCGACAGCAGATTTTTCGCGATATATGACCACGAGCTTACCGATGAGCAGAAGCAGCAGCTCAGGGACTTCACAAAGGAGGACGGCAGCAAGCTGTTCCCGGACGAGCTTTGCGACGCTATGATCGAAAAGGGCGGTATAGCCGATTTTATGGGCGGTTATACCGTATTCGCGCAAACGATAGAGGGTATCGACGTGATCGAGAAGATATGCTCCGCAGAGATAGACCCGAACACATACGACCCCGTCGAACCTATCAGCATAAATAAGGTAACTGTCGGCGAATATCACGCCGAATAAATGACGGTATGCAGGATGCACACCCGTATGAACACCCCGGAGCCCGTATAGCTCCGGCATTTAAAAGGAGTTGTAAGAAATGGCAGGAATACTGAAAAAGCTCGGAGCGCTCGCAGCCTGTGCGGTCATGGTCTTCACACTGGCCTCGTGCGGCGGCGAGAAGATCACGGGTAATCTGAATGAAGTAAAGCTGGAGGAAAATGACGTTTACGCCGAGATCAAGATCCGGGAGTACGGAACTATCAGAGCAAAGCTGTTCACGGGGGCGGCACCGGAGTCGGTGGCGCGCTTCATCGAGAAGGCCGAGGCAGGATATTATGACGGCAAGACTATCCACCGCATCATAGACGACTATCTGATACAGGGCGGCTCTATCAACGGCGACGGCAGCGACGGCGATGTACCGAAGAATGAATTCGTCAAGCTCGAGACGTCCGACCAGACATACAATTTCTACGGTGCGCTTTGCTTCGCGGCAACTCCCAAAAAGGGCAGCTATGTACAGTTCTACATAGTTGACCGCCATACGCCGCAGGATATCGATGCTGTGATCGATAAGCTCACGGAGCAGCTCGCCGACGAGAGCATATCTTCGAGAATGCTCGAAGAGGACAAGAAGAAGTACACCGACTATCTTGCAAAGCTGAAAGCGATACCCGCCGAGGCAAAGGAAAAGTACAAGAGGGTCGGCGGTATATACGACCTTGACGGCGAGAATACGGTATTCGGACAGGTCATAGACGGCTGGGACGTGCTTGAAGCGGTATCTTCGGTCGAGGTAGTGACCGGAAACAAGATAGATGACTCGAGAGATACGCCCTCAAAGCCGATAGATACCATTATCATCGATACTGTGGATATCATACGCATCGAGCCCGAGGAAACGACCGAGGCTACGACCACCAAGAAGGCGTCAAAGACCAAGGCTTCGAGTGAAAAGATAAATGCCGAGACATTGCCCACTGCGGCTCCGGAGGAAAGCTCCGATGCCGATACAACGGCAGAGTCCGGCGAGGCGGCCGATACAACGGCTGAAGCTGCCGAGACTGCCGACACTTCCGCGGAGACTTCGGAAAGCACGGCTTCCGAAGAGGCGGCTGCTCCCGATACGGAAGCTTCTGAGGCTCCCGCAACGCTTGAAGCCGACGAGATAGAACCTATGCCGGAAAATGCCGTTCCCGACAACGGTACGGCAGAAGGTGCGGAGACGGGCTCCGAGGCCGAGGTGACGATAATCACGAGTAATGACGATGAAGTTGTCATTATCGAGGATTAACACGTTTGTGCATATTTACCAAAAAATATGATCAAGCCGAAGATCCGTGCTTTCCCGTAAAATAAAGGAAATTGTCTCTGTAAAGCCTTTTGTCGAGCATTTTCATTGTATAAAATCCTTGTTTTTGTTAAAAATATATGTTGAAAATGTAGATTTTGTGAAAAAAGACTTTATTTTTGGGGCGAAATGTGGTATAGTAAATTGTATCAGTGTTAAGGATATTTGTCTGATGTCATCCGAATAGACGTTCAAAAGGATTTGCAACGATATTCTTCCCCAAAGAGCCTGTCGGCGCGAAACGCTCCCGGCAGAGCAAAAATACCGATCAAGAGGTCAATGTTTTGGAGAAATTTATAATAAACGGCGGTAACAGACTGACAGGAGAGGTAGAGATAAGCGGTGCAAAGAACGCTGCGGTCGCTATCATTCCCGCTGTGATACTTGCCGATGAGCCTTGTCTGCTCGAAAATGTACCTTCTATAAACGATGTGGCGATAGATCTTCGTATCCTTCGCGAGCTCGGAGCCGAGATCAGAATGATCAACCGGACGACTATCTCTATAGATCCTCGGCCGATACGCGATATGCCCGTTCCTTACGAGCTGGCGCGTTCCATGCGTGCGTCGTATTACTTCCTTGCAACGCTCCTGAGCCGCTTCAAGCACGCACAGGTCCCGATGCCCGGCGGCTGCGACCTCGGCGACAGACCTATGGATCAGCATCTGAAATGCTTCCGTTCGCTCGGCGCAAAATGCACCATTGAGCACGGTATCGTGGATATCAAAGCCGATTTTCTGTTCGGAACACAGATATACTTCGATAAGGTTTCCGTCGGCGCTACGATAAACGCCATGCTCGCTGCGGTAAAGGCGGAAGGCCTTACGATTCTCGAGAACGCAGCAAAAGAGCCGCACATAGTCGATCTCGCGAATTTCCTCAACTCCATGGGCGCGGATATTATGGGCGCAGGTACCGACGTTATAAAGATCAAGGGCGTCAGCAGGCTCCACGGCGCGGAATACTCCATAATCCCCGATCAGATCGAGGCGGGAACGTTTATGATAGCCGTAGCCGCCACAAAGGGCGACGCTCTTATCAAGAACGTTATCCCGAAGCACCTTGAACCTATAACCTCGAAGCTCCGCAAAATAGGCGTCGTTGTTATGGAATACGATGACAGCGTGCGCGTGATAGGGCAGGGCAATTACGACCGCATCACGGTCAAGACTATGCCTCACCCCGGTTTCCCGACGGATATGCAGCCCCAGCTTGCTGCGCTGCTTACATTGGCAAAAGGGACAAGCATCATCACCGAAGGGATATTCGATAACCGTTTCAGATACGCGGACGAGCTCCGCCGTATGGGCGCGGATATCTCGGTTGACGGCAAGGTCGCTGTCATAGAGGGCGTGGATCACCTTACCGGTGCTCCGGTAAAGGCCACAGACCTTCGTGCGGGCGCTGCGCTGATAATCGCGGGACTCAGCACCGAGGGAGTTACCGAGATAGAGGACATCTACCACATAGAGCGCGGTTATGACAATATGGACGTTAAGCTCAGAGCAATGGGCGCGGATATCGTTAAACGTACCGTACCCGATGCGATACGTCAGGCAATATGAACAATATAAACACCCTGTTTTTGCAAGACAGGGTGTTTATTTTACCTAAAAAATGAATTTTTTTGAAAAAATTTGAGAAATTTTGACGTTCATATCTTGATTTTCGATGAAAAGTATGGTATAATCAAATCACAATCTGTCGGTATAGGCCTGTTAAATATGATATACCGCATATTTACGAATAACAAAACTTTATCAGGAAGAGGATCTGTTTGTCTATGAAAACATCTATAAAAAATCGTCTTTTAAGGCTCGGTATCTTGTGCGCCGGAATAGGATCGTTCGCTGTATGTATCGTAGCGGCGATAGGGATCACTATTGTTGAGAACAGCTATTCAAGTATGCTGGGGTCCACTGTTGTCGGCAGCGTTACAAGTTCTTTGCAGGAGGAAATGGAATATCTGCCGAATGGTTTGGCCGAAGCCGAACCGAATGAAGATAATGACATCTTTGACGACGTTTTCCTGCTCGGAGACAGCAAGGACTATAACTACAGCGATTTTGTGAGCGACTGCAAGTCTTTGAAACAGGGCGGCGTAAATGTTGCGTATATCTCGTCGAAAGACATCTATCTCGTTGCGCTCAACAGAGGCAGCGATATAATAGTCGGTACTCTCGAGGGTGAATATTTCAACTACGCGACCGATATAATGAAGGGCACCGGCAGCTACGGATATATGGTGAACAACAGCACGGGCAAGATAATGCTTGCGACGAACCTTAGTGAGTGCGGCGGCAGCATAAGCGGAAATTCGCTCTACTCGGATAATCTTTCAAAGGCAAAGTCAGGACAGTTTGCGCAGAACGGAAGCTCTTTCTCCCAATATATCGTATATTCGGCTCCGCTTCCCGATAGATCTGAATTCAGCGTATTCTACTGCACTGATTCTTCGAATGTTTACCAGAGCGGAAAGATACTTGTCGTTATCCTGCTCGTCTGGGCTGCAATACTCACCTTTATAGGCGTTGTGGTATCTATCGGCGTTGCGAAGAAGATCGCGGCTTCTATCACACCTACCGCGAAATGTCTTGATATGTTCGCTCACGGCAATATAGACAGCACGTTCAAAGCCAATAACCGCGGCGATGAAACGGAAGTCCTCTCGCAGGCAATGGAGCAGACTATCGGCAATCTCGGCGCGTACATAAAGGATATCGACTATATGCTCAGCGAGATAGCTAACGGCAATCTTACCGTCGAAAGCAGTGTCGAATACCGCGGAGACTTCAACAATATAAAGAACTCGCTTACCAAGATATCGGCTTCTCTGCGTTCCACGATCGGTACGATAAGAGACGCGGGCGAGCAGGTCAGCAGCGGTGTCGGGATGATAGCAGGCGGTGCTCAGAGCCTTGCCGACAACTCCTCCACCGAAGCGAATACGCTGAAAGAGCTCGATATCCTTGTCCGCAGCATAAATGACAATGTTGCCGCAAACGCGGAAATGACCGACCGTATGCACGGACTTTCCGAGCAGACAGTGGTAAATGTTGAAATAGGCAACAAGAATATGCAGAATCTCAGCAGCGCTATCGAGGATATCCGCAAGGCTTCCGAGGAGATACAGTCTATCGCGAAGCTTATCGACGATATAGCGTTCCAGACAAACATTCTTGCGCTCAACGCGGCTGTTGAAGCGGCGCGCGCGGGTGATGCGGGCAAGGGCTTCGCGGTCGTGGCAGATGAAGTACGAAACCTCGCGAGCAAGTCCGCCGATGCCGCAAAGGACGCGGTACAGGTAATAGGACGCTGCGTTGCCGCGGTAGATCAGGGCGTACAGCTGAATCAGTCAGCGAGCAAGTCGCTTGAAGAAGTCAGCAGCTCCGTTCAGGAATTCAGCATTCTTGTCGGAAAGGTCGCCGAGGCTTCAAGACAGCAGGCGCGCGATATCGGCACTGTGAACGACGGCCTGAACAGCATCACGACAGTGGTACAGAACAATGCCGCTACCGCGGAGGAGTCCGCGGCGAGCTCCGAGGAGCTTGCAAGTCAGGCTCAGATACTTGAACAGCAGCTGAAGTCGTTCAGAGTATGAGATTTGTTGTACAGAGAGTAACTCATGCCTCGGTAACGGTCAGCGGGAGTGTCGTAGGCAGCATAGGGCGCGGTTTTATGGTGCTGATAGGCATTTCCGACACCGATACCTGCGGGACAGCGGACAAGATGATAAAAAAGCTTCTCGGGCTGCGTATTTTTGATGATGAAAACGGTAAGACGAACCTGTCTCTTTCCGATGTGGACGGGGAGCTTCTGCTGATATCGCAGTTCACGCTGTACGCCGATTGCAGACACGGAAACCGCCCATCGTTCATAAAGGCCGGAAGGCCGGAGCTTGCAAACGAGCTGTACGAATACATCATATCGGAGTGTTCAAAGCAATTCCGGACGGAGAAAGGCATTTTCGGCGCGGAGATGAAGGTCGAGCTGCTGAATGACGGACCGTTCACGATATTGCTTGACAGTGAACAATTGACAGGAGAGAAATGACAGTGACATCAGGTGAAATGAACTTTGGAGTTGACGGTGACAGCATAACCGCCGGAGAACAGTGGTCGTGGCACGTTTACAAGCGCCTCGGATTTGC